>JAHJJB010000085.1 GCA_018823005.1 Pseudomonadota bacterium
ACCTTCAGGGTATACTTGTTGATGAATGGCAACTCTGGGAGAAAAAAACGGGTATAAAAGTTGACCTGCGCGGAATGGACTGGGATAAGGCCCAAAAGGCAATTGCCGAAGGGGAAGCCCAGGTCATAGATACAATTTTCTTTACGGAAGAAAGGGCTAAAAAACTCGCCTTTACAGCCCCATATGCTTCAATTGATGTTCCAATATTTTTTCACAACGACATCAGTGGTATAAATGATATAAAATCTCTGCGCGGCTTTACCATAGGTGTAAAGGCTGGCGACGCCTGCATTGATTTCTTGAAGAAAAACGGCATAACAACATTGCAGGAATTTCCAAGTTACGAAAGCATCATCCGGTCGGCTATGGAGCATAAGGTCAATGTATTCTGCATTGATGCACCCCCTGCCCTTTACTTTCTTAATAAAATGAACATTGCGAAGAATTACCGGCACACCGAACCTCTGTACACCGGTCAGTTTCACAGGGCGGTCCCCATAGAGAAAAAAGATCTTCTGGCCATCGTCGAAGGCGGCTTTGCAAGGATTTCTCAAAAGGAACACGAAGATATCAGTAAAAGATGGTTCGGCACCCCGATCCCATTAACTCATTATCTGATATACAGTTTTTATCTGATGGGGGCACTTGCTCTTTTGGGCGCCATCCTTTTGCTCTGTAACTATACTCTTCGCCGTAAAGTGACTCAGAAAACGGTACAGCTAAGCGAAACAATAGATGCCATGCAAAAGAGCGAGGAAAAATATCGCCTTGTGGTGGAGAATGCGAATGAAGCTATTCTGATTGCCCAGGACGGTTTGTTGAAATATGTTAATCCCATGACTCTAAAAATCCTCGGATACTCTGAGGATTTCCTAACTTCAACGCCCTTTATGGAGATTATCCACCCGGATGACAGGGAAAGGTTATTTGAGGCACACATCAGGCGGATGAGAGGTGAAGAAACCCAGCCGGTAACTCAATTCAGAGCTATTGCACGGGACGGAACATTCAAATTGGCGGATTCTCACGCAGTTATTATCTCCTGGGAAGGGAAGCCCGCCACTTTAAATTATATCACCGATATTACCGAGCGCAAGCAGGCTGAGGAACAGCTTAAACATACCCTTGAAAGTCTCAGGAAGGCATTTGGCACGACTGTACAGGTCATGGTATCGGCTGTTGAGACAAGAGATCCATATACATCTGGTCACCAGCTCCGGGTGGCTAATATTGCCCGCGCCATTGCTACCGAATTGGGATTATCCCAGGATCAAATCGAAGGCCTCCGTATGGCCGGTTCAATACATGACATTGGGAAGTTGTCCGTACCTGCCGAAATATTGTCAAAACCAGGCAAATTGTCTGATCTCGAGTTTTCACTGATTAAAGAACACGCCCAAAAAGGATACGAGATGCTGAAGGATGTGGAATCGCCCTGGCCTCTGGCGGAAATTGTTTACCAGCATCATGAGCGGATGGACGGCTCCGGCTATCCAAGGAAACTGAAGAAGGATGAAATTATTATGGAGGCCCGCATTATGGCCGTGGCCGACGTTGTGGAATCGATGGCATCCTACCGACCTTACCGTCCCGCTCTTGGGATAAATGCTGCCTTTGAGGAGATTGAAAAGAATAAAGAAACACTTTACGACGCTGATGTCGTAGATGCATGTCTGAGATTATTTCGGGAAAAAGGGTTTCAACTGGGTTGATGAGAGAAGGCGGGAGGTGAGAGGCTGTATAGTCTTTAACTTGAATCCTCGAATCCTTATTCTTCTTTGATGTCCGAGTAAATCTTCAATTTGAGGGTAAGCCAAAATGAAACTCCAGACCAAATTATTAACACTATATGCTGTCAGCACAATATTGATCATGTTTGTTTTGGGAGGGGTTTTTTATTCCACTCTTTGGGACAAAAGGTTAAGTTCGATCCGGGAAGATATATTAAACCAACTTCGGCATCTTGATTTTTCCCTGAACGCCTTTTTTGCTGAAGTGGAAAGCGATGTGAATAATCTGGCTGAAAACGAAACGGTCCGGTCAAAGGGTGACCGCGATTTTACGAGATTTCTTAATGCTGACGAAAAAACATACAAATACCATATCCGGGAGCCTGAACAAAAAATTATCGATATCCTGAATAATTATCGGGTTACACACCCTTATGTCAACTCAGTATATATGGGAAGGGAAAACGGCAGCTTTGTCAGGTCACACAAGCGGGAACGTCCCACCCGTTATGATCCCAGAGATCGACCCTGGTATATATTAGCTAAAAATAACCCTGGAAACACGATGAAGACCGAGGCATACCCTTCCCTCACAACTTCTGATATCAACATAGGTATTGTCAGGGCTCTTGTCGATAAAAGCGGAATATTTTACGGAGTAGTGGGCACTGATGTAACACTGATGAATTTAACAAACTATATTACAAACTTTAAAATCAACCCTAAAGGTAAAATAATTATTGCAGACAGAAATGGTTTGGTTCTGGCCGGATTAAGCAAAGATATGCTTTTTAAAAACATAAAAACTTATTCTTCCGATTTTATGAAAATATTTACGCCTTCCGTTCAGGGGTTTGCTTATGTAAATATTAACAATGAGAAAAACTACGTGTTTTTCATCAATTCCACTGAACTCAACTGGAAGATAGCCGTTATTATACCCTTTCAAAATATCAAAAAGATTATTATTGCCCAGATCGCAATGACATTTTCAGGGCTGGTGATTGGACTGATATTATTGAGCATCCTTACATTGATCGGACTTAATGTTTATGTTGTAAGACCTTTGAAAAAATTTACTGATGAAACGGATTACATTTCCAAGACATCTGACCTTGAGCGCAGTATTGATATTACCTCTAAAGATGAAATCGGATTATTGGCGAATTCTTACAATCATATGATAAGAACACTCAGGAGAACGTACTTATCATTAAAAGATACGGAAGTTGATCTCATAGAACACAGAGATCATCTCGATACTATGGTCAAAGACCGTACGGCACAACTGCAGGAAGCGAATGAGAAGCTCTCATCGGAGATTAAAGAGCGTATTCAGACTCTCAACGAACTTGCTATTGCAAAAGAACATGCCGAAGCGTCTGACAGGTTGAAATCAGCTTTCCTTGCTACAATGTCGCACGAACTAAGAACTCCTCTCAACTCAATTATAGGTTTTACCGGTATCATTCTACAGGGAATCGTCGGCCCTTTAAATGATGAGCAGAAAAAACAACTGAATATGGTTCGAGGCAGTGCACAACATCTGCTTTCCCTGATTAATGATATCCTTGATATATCAAAAATTGAAGCAGGACAGCTTCAGATAGCAGATGAGAAGTATAACCTTCGTCATACGATAGAAAAGGCCGTTGAGAGTGCGCGTCCGCTTGCAGATAAAAAGGGGCTTGAACTCACATGCTCAATATCTCCCGAAATTGAAAATATAAACGGCGACCGCAGACGATTAGAGCAGATTCTTCTGAATCTGATCAGCAATGCCATAAAGTTTACAGAAAAAGGTTCTGTAAAAATAGAATGCGAACGGGAAGAAGGGAAAGTAACCGTAAAGGTTATTGACACAGGCATTGGCATCAAGCCGGAAGACATGGAAACAATTTTTAAGGCCTTCAGACAAATTGACTCTGGATTAACCCGGAAATATGAAGGAACGGGGCTGGGGCTTTCCATCTGCAAAAGACTTGTAGACATAATGGGAGGTAACATTAATGTGACAAGCGTATGGGGTTCCGGAAGCACATTCAGTTTTTCCCTGCCTGAAGAAAGGAGAAGGTATGAAAGGAAAAATCCTTGTAATTGAAGATAATGAGCAGAATCTTTATCTTGTAAGATACATCCTTGAGCAGAATAACTATGAAGTTTTTGCCGCTCCGGATGGCAGATCTGGAATTGAAATGGCAGC
>JAHJJB010000086.1 GCA_018823005.1 Pseudomonadota bacterium
GGATATCAAACTCTCTAAGAAAGAAACAATGGAAATAGCCCAATCTCTTGATATTTCAGAAAAAAAAGAAATTGACCATTTGCTGTACGTTAAGGGCAATCTTTGTTCCGAAAATCATGTCGGGTTTGACAAGGAGGTATATGTAACCGGAGATGCGCTCATAGGGCCAAATAATATGCTTCAGGCTCTGTACTCTGAGGGTGATGTAAAAATATCAGAAGGAACCCAATTCAAGCGTTGGCTCGATGCCGATGGAAATATTACTATCGGCGTGAACTGCGATCTTGGCATCAGCGTTTCCTCTGGCAATAAAATACATATTGCTAATAATTGCGTTTTCCGCCGACTCTATGGGATGCCTATTGTAACAAGCCATAACCAGACAGCCGAATTTCAATATCCTCCTGAGACATTTTTCTCCAAGGAATCTTCTTTGCCGGAGACATCGTTTACCCGCAAAAACGATAGCGCTGTTCCGCCCGGTACAGTAATAAACAATAATATCGTTTTCACTGGCGATATCCGGATCGGTTCAAGCACCAGCATCACAGGCACAATCAAATCTTACGGCGATGTATTTTTGGAAGATGATGTCATTATTTACGGCAATGTTTTCGCGGATGGAGATATTTTCATTGGCAGGAATGCCAAAATTAGCGGACATCTTTTTTCTCAAGGGTCCATCTATATTTCTGAACAGACGCTAATTAGCCGACCCGATAAAATAAAATCAATCATCGCCAAAAAGGAAATCCAAATCGAACAGAATGTTATCATTTATGGATTTGTCGCCACCGAAGGCCACGGAGGGATATTATAAGCAGATATTTTTTTGAAATTGATATAGTTAGCTTTTTGGTTTAACGATTAACGACACCGAAAACACTATTTTTTTTGTCAAAGTGCAGTTTTATTTAATACGGGATTACATCAGCTTATGAAAAAAATATATATAATGTTATTCTTTATCATGATATTCAGACTGGCATCTGATAGTTCAGCTGAAACTATTGAATCGCTTGCAGATAAATTCATACAACCTTCCACCACCTCTTCCGGTGTTCTGACGGATACAATTAAACCGGAACCTTTCGGAGAGTCAAAAAATGATTTTCACCTTGAAATCGGCGGCAATTACAACTGGCTGAACAACAACTATGGTGAATGGAAAGCTTTTGATTTACGACTGAAGTATTCCGGCTTCGGTTGGATTAAGCCATTTGGTTCAATATCCAGCCAAAGCCGAAAAGAAGGATCCCAAATGGTTTACGGTTTGGGGTCCTACATACATCTGGACCCCGATTTTTATTTGATTGCAGGGGTTAGCGGGGCACCTGTAAGGGATAATGATGTGATTATTCACCCCAGGCTCAGGATGGACCTATCTGCTTTTTATAATACCCCGAAGATAGTCAATGGTCTTGTCCTTACCACCGGGATTACTCATTTTCCCCGGCAGAATGGTGCAGGCGGAGATATCATCTCGGCCGGATTTATCTATTATGGTAAGATAATTTTCAACGGCTCGGTGAATTATAACATCGCCCGGCCCGGAAACGATACCTCGTTTTCAGGAGTGGCCGGCATCATGTACGGAGAGGAAGGCAAATACTGGGTCGGTGGTGGAGCCACCATGGGCAAAGTAGCCTACCAGACTGTTTCGGCAATCCCAATTGATGTCCGTTATGAAACTCGTGGATTCAACCTATTCTATACGCACTGGATAGGCAAGAACTGGGGCATTAAGAGCCGGTTTGATTATAATAATCTGGTTGATCTCTATATACTAAACGGAATCACGATTAATTTTTTCTTCGATTTTTAATTTTTAAATCATCGCCAACGTTCCTGCGCCAGATAACGCTGGCTGTGTGTGCTTTACTGAGTCAGCATTAAGTCACATTATTCTTGACTTTTTTACCATGATTGGCATAAATTCAAACAGTTCGATTATATCATTGGAGGTGCATAATGGGAATATTCAGACGGCTTTTTAAATCAAGAAGCCATCCCCGTTTCTATACCAACAAGGGGGTTGTCGTTGTTATAGGGCCTTACGATTCGGGTGGACGAGAAGTTCAGCTGCTTGATATCAGCGAAGGGGGTTGCGCTTTCATTTACAACGGCACTAAAGAAGAGCTTAAGGAATCGGGCATGCTCAGCCTTGTTGCAGATAATGTTCCCTATCTTGACCGCGTCGATTTTCACACAGCATCTGACTGCCCCTTACCCGACACCCCTAACAAAGCCGGATGGTTAAGGAGAAGAGGGCTTGAATTCAAGTGGATAGGGGATACTGACCGGAAGAGGCTGAAAACATTTATAAAAGATAACTCGATCGGGCGCGCCTCATAAACATACTTTCCCGTAAAAAAACCCGCTCTTATTGAGGTCTTTGCATAACACCCGTTAAAGACCTCTTATTTTATTTCTTCAAATACTCCGGTCTTTTTGTTTTTTTTGACATTGTCCCAGTTAAAATATTTTCCGTTCATGGCGATATAAACTCCATGCGGAAGAGTCTGAACAAAGGCGAGAGCGCTTCCTAAATTAAAAAGTCCGTCTGAACTTCCGAATTTATAAGGTATCATTGCTCCTGTTAAAAGTATGGTTTTATCTTTTACAAAGCCGGCAAGAAACCCTGCTGTTTCAACCATGGTGTCTGTTCCATGGGTAATAACAAGTTTATTCTCATTTGCCCTGATGCAGTTTTCAAGGATTATCTTACGGTCGGAATCGGTCATTTCAAGGCTGTCGATCATCATCAAAGTTCTTATATCAAATACCAGCCCGCATCTTCCCAGTTTCAGCATTTCATAAAGATGCGTTTCCTTGAAAAACAGCTCACCTGAAAGCTCATTATATTCTTTGTCAAAGGTCCCACCCGTAACAAATATTCTTATACCCATAGTCCTCTCGGCTCCTCATTCCTTCCTCAACCTTTGCGCTTCTTGAGCTCGAGTGCCGCCCTGATGCCCTTTTCGCGGATCACCTTGAATTTCAGCCCCGTCTCCGTGAGCTTAAAAAACCGTTTCCCGTATTTCCGTAGCAATTTCCGGTCAATTTCAAACCCGAGTCCTGGTTTTTTAAAAGGCTGCAGCATACCGTCCTTGTCCGGAACAATGGGTTCAATGATACCTTCCCTGAACTCGGGTATCCATGAAGGTTTTTCCAAAGGATATTCAAGAGGAAGCCTGTTATCCCTGTCAGCCAATACCATATTCCAGTTTATATAAAATCCGATTCCGTTCGACCAGGTATGAGGCGAAAAAAGACGGTTTTTCTCCTTACACATTTCTATAACCTTCATTACCTGGGCAATGCCGCCGGCAAAAGTTGCATCAGGCTGGTAGATATGAAAACAGTCTTTTTCAAACATTATCTTGATCTCATCCCATCCATAATTTATTTCCGCACCTGATATTTTCACCTTTGAAGCTTTTTTCAATGCGGCATTTCCGTCATAATCCCTTGAATCAAGAGGCTCTTCGAGCCATTCTATGTTGTTGTCATAACAGGCCGACGCAAAGGCTTCAGCGCGTGCAAGATCCCAGGCCGGGATTTTATCTACTATCGAAACAAGCCAGCCCTGATTTGCATCAACACCAAGAACGAATTTATCACCGACCCCTTTTTTAACTACTTCTATATGTCTGATATCGTCTTTTAATTCTTTGTTTTTTACCCTCAGTTTTGCCGTCTTAAATCCGCGCTCCTTCATGGAAAGCAGTTCATCAACCCTTTTTTCAGGATCATGCATTTCACCTGTTGAAAGATAGACCTCTATCGGCCGTGCAACCCCTCCAAGCAACTCATAAACCGGCTTTCCTTCTTTCTTGCCGATAATATCCCAGCAGGCAGGTTCTATCCAGAAGTTCCTCCATCCAAGGAATCCTGCCTGTTTCAGCAAACCCTGCATCCTGTCGATATCAGTCGGATCTGCGCCTATAAGGTAGCCGCCTAACAGATCCCCCAGTCCTTCTCTTTCCTTGCCCATTGCAGATCCGGCCGAATAACCTTCAATTCCTTCATCGGTTATAATTTTAATCAATGTGAACCTGTTGTGTGTCTGGGGGTAACCCGGAATCCATGATGGCCAGAAAGTCTCTTTTAAAGGAATTGAAACATGGTAAAGTTCTATTGCGGTAATCTTCATTCTGTTTTTCCCCGATATGAAAGGATGTTTTTTATTAACCGTTCAGATGATTTTAATAATGTTTATAACAATATTCTGGACATATGACAATAAAAGCCTTTTTTGTCCGGGAAACGGGCTTGCCATTCTGATTCAGAAGTTAAAAATATTTTCGTCTTCAACAATCCCGCCCCATTTTTTGATATTATTTACAATAAACCTGACGATTTTTCTATGAGTTTCCGAGTCGTTATCTTTCAGTTGGAGGGGCACTCCAAATTCAACAAAAATGGTTTTATCGGGTTCCACAGGCCCCATATCCTTAATAAACGTTCCGTTTCCCTGGAAATCTGTCTTCAGAGCAACAGGAACAACAGGTACACCGGCTCTCCGGGCAAGCTTCACACCCAGCGAGTTGAAAAAATTCGGATTGAAAACAGCACTCCTTGTTGCCTGAGGGAATATTCCTACCGAATAACCGCTTTTTATGAAGGCTTCTCCCTCGGAAAGTACCTTGCGAAGATCTTCCCTCGGATTTTGCCTCGACACTCCTATTAAGTTGATAGCTTTCATTATAGATCCGAACACCGGATAATTAAGGAGTTCTTCCTTGACCACAAATGTCAGCCTGTTAAATGCAAGGAGTATAGAAGGAATAATAAAAGTATCTGTCATGCTCATGTGGTTTGACACATACACGAGAGGCCCTTTATATTCGGCAATATGAGTCAGGCCTGACACATTCAACCTGCCTCCTGCCGATTCAATTATTTTAATTATCTCAAAAGCAGACCGCCTCCATCTCTCATGGTCATATTTTCCGATACGGGCCATCAAACTGTCCCTGAGAAGTAAATCTATAAGCAAGGTATAATAGACAAATGAAGGCCATCCCGGAATCTTTTCAACCAGGAAATTTCTTTTTTCAGGACTCACATAACAGTGCTCCGATTTGAGCATTTGAGTAAATTTTTCAACATTCATGGATTTAATTTTACGGCTTATTATGGGCCGAGGTTTCCAGATAGATTATTTAATCGTTAGCTGATGTGCAACTCGCTGATTAAGTTCAGGGTCGGTACTTTCTCAGAATAAGCGATGCATTTGTTCCCCCAAAACCGAATGAATTAGTCAATGCAACTTCCACATTCACCCTGCGGGCAACATTGGGGACATAATCGAGGTCACATTCCTCGGAAGGATTATCAAGATTTATGGTCGGCGGAATTATTCCATCTGAAATTGCAAGTGCTGTAAACACAGTCTCTATGCCCCCAGCACCACCCAGCAGATGTCCGGTCATCGATTTTGTGGAGCTGACCGGTATTTTATATGCCTTATCACCAAAGACGGATTTTATTGCTCTTGTTTCATACATATCATTAAACTGAGTCGATGTGCCGTGTGCATTTATGTAGTCAATGCTCCCTGATGTAATTCCTGCGTCTTTAAGAGCGGATTTCATGCATCTTGCGGCTCCTTCTCCATCCGGTGGAGGAGATGTCATATGATATCCGTCTCCGCTCATTCCGAACCCGCATACTTCGGCATAAATATGAGCTCCTCTTTCAAGTGCTCCGGATAATGTTTCGAGTATGAGTATACCGCTCCCCTCGCCAACGACAAAACCATCCCTGTCCCTGTCAAAGGGACGTGATGCTCTCTCGGGATCATCATTGCGGGTGGAAAGAGCTTTCATGGCATTAAAACCGGCTATGCAGCTTGGAGTTATTACAGCTTCAACTCCGCCTGTTATCATTGCATCTGCCGCACCGCTTTGGATCAGTTTATATGAATCTCCAACAGCATGCGTTCCGGCTGCGCAGGCGGTTGCAATTGATTCGTTGGGCCCCTTTGCTCCGAACAGAATTGAGATGATTCCTGGAGCCATGTTCCCAATCATCAGCGGTATAAAAAAAGGGCTTACACGACCTGCCCCTTTTTTATGAATATCCAGAATCGTCTTTTCCATGATTCCGAGCCCCCCAAGACCGCATCCTGTTATAACTCCGACCCTGTCATAGTTCGAGTTGTCAATCACAAGGCCGGAATCCTCGAGTGCCATTCTGGTGGCGGCAACGGAATAGGCGATGAATGGCTCGGAGCGGAGCGCATCTTTTTTTGACATGAAATCTTCGGGCCTGAATCCTTTTACTTCACCGGCAATCCTGGTAACAAAACCGGCTGTATCAAATCTTGTTATTTCAGTTATTCCTGAGTTTCCGGCACACAAAGCCGACCAGGTTTCTTTAACTCCAATTCCGAGAGGCGTGACAAGCCCAATTCCTGTAATAACTACGCGCCTGTTCAAAGAATCCTCCTTAATTAAATGAAAGTGTCCATTAACTCATCCTGTAAAACAGCTGACAAGCTATTGGGCATTAATGAAATCTATTACATCCTTTACCTTGACAAGTTTTTCTGCATCTTCATCCGAAATATCCATTTCGAATTCTTCTTCCATAGTCATTATCAATTCGACCAGATCAAGCGAATCGGCACCAAGATCTTCAACAAATGAGGCTTCAGGAACAACTTTTTCAATTTCAACACCAAGTTTTTCAGCTATGATTTTTTTAACTTTATTATCAACAGACATCACTTAATTCTCCTTTCTTATAATTCAATCCAAACAGTCATCTCTTTTTTGACGGCAACACATAGCCGTGCGTTTGACCATATTTTGCCTTATGTTTTTCTACTCATTAGCAATAATCATAATCTATTAATATGATGAATAATATTTATATACAACAAGAGATTATTGCTTGGCCGGTTCTAGTAAATTAATTAGGTAATTATGTCAAGATATAATTGAACTATATATTATTTTCTAATTGGTGTATATCTGAAAACTGATTTTGGGCAAGCTCAAGAA
>JAHJJB010000087.1 GCA_018823005.1 Pseudomonadota bacterium
CTGTTATCCAGAATGCCTTAATGTAATCCGTGTCCATCCGGAAACAAAGCTTGGACACCTGTGAGTTTGAAGGTTCCTCGCAGCAAGCAGCGGGGATTGCGCTCTCTGTTTCGGTTCCAATACGGAAATCGTCAATCCCGGGCAAGCTCGATAAATCTTGGGGAGGATGGTGTGACTGAAATAAAATTTGATCCGGAAGTATGTGTCAAATGCGAGACGGTCGATTGTCTTATGAAATGTCAGTATATCAAGTTTGCCTGCATCAGCGACGCTAAAGCCGAGAAATTAAAGATCAACTCAGGGGAAAAGAGTCGTGTGTTAAATGAATGCCTGACCTGTTATGCGTGCCAGGAGTATTGCCCATACAGCAACAACCCGTTTTATCTGCTCGTGGAGCGGCAGGAAGAAAAAGGTATTCTGCCCGCACCCAAACCGATTCTTGAGGAACAGCTTAGAATGATGAGCCCTAGGGGGAGAATTACACCGCAAAAAGTTAGCTCTCCGGTGGTTGATATGTGCGCATTTCCCATGCTTGCCGGGTGTATCCGGGGCAAACTTTTTGAGGGTGCGTCTGTTATTTCTGGAAATGATATCTTCTGCAATATCATGTGGCTTCATTTTGCAAAGAACTCCGTAATCAGGGAGCGGGTTCCGAAGATGATCAACAATATCATGTCGTTTTATCTGACGGATTCAGGAATTGATGAGATGATCTGTTTTCACGATGAGTGTTACGGAACATACACCAGTGTTGCAGACGCCTATGGAATTTCCGTGCCGTTTAAACCGGTCCATCTGTTTGACTATATCAACCGGCGACTGGATGGATTATCAGACCGGATTAAGCCGATTAATGAAAAAATCGCATACCAGCGGCCATGTTCTAATCGTTTGTCACCTCATACAGATAAGATACTGGATGAAATTTTCATCAAAATCGGAGCGGAACGCGTCCCCCGGAAGTATGACCGGGAAAATGCATTATGCTGCGGCGGAGTCCCGCGTGCCCAGCAGCGGGATGAGCTGGCTGACGAACTGGTTGAAAATAATATCAGTGACATGCTCTCTACCGGCGCCAAATATTGTGTGTTTAACTGCCCGTTCTGCATGGCAACACTCGGACAGGAAGTGGCGGAACACGGGTTGCTGCCGATACTGGTGAGCGATCTTGTCCTGACTGCACTGGGAGAATAAACCGATGAATGATTTCATCAGACAATTAGCCGAAATTACCGGGCCCGGGTTTGTTTCCGGAGAGCCGGAGGAGCGGTATCTATATTCAATGGATCAGGGGACCATGCCCCCGGCTGAACCTGATGTCGTGGTCATGCCGGGAAACACAGAAGAAGTGCAGAAGATTCTGATCCTGGCAAATAAGCAGAAAATCCCGGTAGTGCCAATGGGGGGAGGGCTGGTGCTCTCAGGACTGACAAGGGCATTGCACGGCGGTATTATTTTAGACATGAAGCGGATGAACCGTATCCTTCAGGTTAATCCGAAAAGCCGCTATGCGGTTGTTGAAGGCGGAGCTTCTGAAGGTATGCTGCAGGCATATCTGAAAAAACACCACCCGGAACTTAAGCATTCCATGCCTGACGCTCCGCCGATAGCCACACTGGCAGGAAATATATGTATTCACGGATCAGGCCACCTCTCGGTTCTGGGAGGATTTCATTCGGATATGCTTACCGGCATGGAGGTTGTGCTGCCAACCGGCGATATCGTGAGGTCGGGATCTTGCAGCGTCACGCCGGACTGGTTCGCAAGGGCGCCGCTTCCTGATCTTTCCGGACTTTTTCTGGGATGGTCAGGAACCACCGGTGTTGTGACTAAACTCGGGATCAGGCTTTTCCCAAGTTATTCTCACAATGATATCCTGATTTTCGTATGTGAAGACGCGGACCTGATGCCGGACATCATTTCCCGGCTCACAGGCACACAGGTTGCGGAAGACATGACACCGTGGATGACGCCGAAACCTGAATGGGCCCGCGGATTCCTGCATATAAACATCAGTTACGGGGCTCACAGTAAAAAGGAGCTTACTTTCAAACGGAATCTGCTCCAGGCATCGGTTAAAAAATATGTCGATCAAAAAATTGCAGGTTTTCTCCCCATGCCGCCTTCAGAAAAAAGCAGGTTTTTAAAAATCCCTTCACCGGACCTGGTAAAATTTGCCGATCTGAAGAAGGGCGGCGGATTTGAATATGTGGGGGCAATTATGGCCATCGAGCATTTCGCGGAGGCCTATCGTGCCGGTCTTCAAATCGCCCGGACATACAATGTAAGTTATTCCATGGGCGCAAGAATCATAGGAGCGGGTCACGCCATGATGTTTTTTTATGCCTATGCCTTTAACCGGGCAGATTCCGAAGACATAAAACGGGCGCAGCATGCGCTCGAGGCAACCAATACCGCTGCTCTTGAAATCGGCGGGATTCCCTGGAAATCGGAACTTCCAGCCCAGAAGCAGATCATTGACAAAATGGACCCCGGCACGTTTAATCTGATGAATAAGATTCGTTCCGTATTAGATCCAAATCACATAATGAATCCGGGAAACTGGGAAAAGTGATAAACCATGCTTCATGAAGAGATCCTTCACCGATGTTTTCGCTGCGGTTACTGCAAGATGCCTTCCAGCTATACCGATTTGAACTGCCCGTCTTATCTGGCATTCCGGTTCGAAACCTATTCACCGGGAGGACGCATGTGGCTTCTAAGGGCTTGGATTGACGGAAAGATCAAGTTAAGCCAGAGATTTGCTGAAATCATGTTTTCCTGCACCTCATGCGGTAACTGCACCGAACAATGCCCTTTTCCCAATTTCAAAGATCTTTTGCTGGAGGCTTTTACCGCGGGCAGGGAGGCTTTTCTGGATGGCGGACTCGTCCCGGCCGGAGTGAGGGATTATCTTACACGGATGCAGCTTCATGGAAACCCTTATGGCCTGCCGGCAAAAAAGCGGGCCGACTGGGCCGGGGGAGCGGAGATTGCACCGTTTACTGACCAGGAATATCTCTTCTTTGCGGGTGATGAAGGCTCCTACGATACGCGCGGTCAGGAGATAGCCCGTTCCGCAGCCAAATTGCTTGAAAAGGCCGGCATCTCTTTCGGCATTTTAAACGGAGGTGAAAATTCCGACGGAAATGACGTCAGGGCATCGGGTGAAACCGCCCTGTTTGAGGAGCTGGCAAAAAAAAATGTGGATTTCTTTAATATAAAAAACGTAAAAAAAATTATTACTTTGTCTCCCCACGGTTTTAATACCTTTAAAAAGGAGTATCCCGGATTGGGTGGAAATTACCAGGTGTTCCATTACACGCAGGTTCTCGCATTTAATATGGGGAAGCTGAAATTCCGGGAGAACCCGGACCCTGTTCTGGCAACGTACCATGATCCATGTTACCTTGGCCGCCATAACCTGGATTACTACTCACCGCGGATGATACTCTCGGCTGTTCCCGGTCTTAAAATTGCCGAAATGGACCGGAATAAGCAAAATGCTCTGTGCTGCGGAGGAGGGGGCGGAAATATTTTTACGGATGTTCTGTCTTCCGGTAATGAAAGCCCGGCCCGTTCCCGTACCCGTGAAGCGAAAGCCACTGGTGCGTCGGTCATAGCTGTTTCCTGCCCTCTGTGCGCGATTATGCTGGAAGACGCGGTAAAGACGGAAGGACTTGCCGGAGATTTGCGGGTCATGGAATTATCTGAAATCATAAATGACCGTATCATTTAATTCGCATACTATAGGAGGAACCCATGGAGCAATGCGTACCAACCATCAATACCGGGCTCCGTGGCGTAACAGTCGCCAGCACCAAAATCAGCGATGTGATCGGTGATCAGGGGAAATTGATCTACCGTGGCTATTTGATAAAGGATCTGGCTGAAAAGACCAGTTTTGAGGAAATTATTCACCTGCTGCTGTTCGAGAAACTCCCCAACCCGGAGGAACTGGTTGCCATTAAAAAGCAACTGGCTGCCGAACGTGATCTCCCCAATGAAGTGATCGCGGCCCTTAAAACCCGCCCGGTCAAAGCGCAGCCCATGGATGTTTTGCAGACGTCCGCATCAATGCTTGCTCACCATGACAATGACGTAACCGATCGAACCCGTGAAGCTGCGTTGCGCATGGGCATTCGATTAATTGCAAAACTGGCTACAGTTGTAGCGGCATGGGAACGCATTCGCAGAGGGATGGCGCCGGTGGCACCTGACCCTGCTCTGGACCACGCGGCCAATTTTCTTTACATGATGTTTGGCAGGAAACCGGATCCGGAAATGGTCCGTTTTTTTGATGCGGCTCTGGTCCTGCACGCTGAACATTCCTTCAATGCATCAACATTCACGGCACGCCAGGTGGCATCCACACGCGCCCACATGTACGCAGCCGTTGCAGCGGCAATCGGATCGCTTTCAGGCGAATTGCACGGAGGTGCCAATGTGCGCGTGATGCTCATGCTGCTCGATATCGGCAGCGTTGACCGTGTCGAAATGTATGTGAACCGGATTTTAGATGAGGGCAAATTAATCATGGGGTTAGGGCATGCGGTGTACAAAACCGATGATCCGCGGGCTCATATTTTAGCCCCCATGTCCAAACGCATGGGTGAGATGGCCGGCGATACCAGATGGTACGAGATCTCGAAGGTGCTGGAGAAGAAGGGCAAAGAAGCTTTTAAACTCCGCAAGGGGACTGATATTTACGTGAATGTTGATTTCTTCAGTGCGTCGCTATATTATTCCATGGGCATACCGGTTGACCTTTACAGCCCTATATTTGCCATTTCCCGCATTTCCGGATGGGTGGCCCATGTTCTGGAAGAGCAATTTGCAGATGCAGCTCCCAAAGCAACCTTATACCGCCCTGAATCTGACTATGTCGGTGAATATTGCGGACCCGATTCGTGCGAATTTGTCCCCATCGA
>JAHJJB010000088.1 GCA_018823005.1 Pseudomonadota bacterium
GCTCCTCCCCTCCTGAAAATCGGGCCGATAGGCCAGAAGGACAGGTTCTTGCCGGCAGCTATATGGGGGCAGGGCATGTTGTTATTAAAGAGTAAATAAGATAGGATGAGGTAATCGATATGGCTTTTATGGCACGGAATTAATATAAGGGGGCCTTTTAAAGACATATTCTTTACTTTATTTAATCCATCAGTATTGACGGTGTAGCCATCAAACATGGTATTAATAATCCAGCCAACAATTGCTGCCATTACCCTTATAAGTGCGATATTGTAATTCGCTGCAATCTCTTCAATATATTCATTGACTTCTTTTCGTATGTTCTGGGCAGGCATATTCCGTGATTTCGAATAATTATCAAGGAACTCCTGAAAGCGTGCATTTGTGAGGATGCTTTCTTTGAGCTCTTCTCTTGATTTAAGAACAGGTCCGATTATGCTCTGGCGGTGGCGGTTTAACCGGAGAAGAAGATCCCGCCTTAAAACAAGGGACTGGTATTCAATTTCTCGTTCCTGCATCTCTTTTGTTTCAAGGAAACTTTTCAGATTAATCGGTTCGGAAATTTCAACGATTATTTTTTCCGGATGTTTGAAAAGAGTTGCTATTTTCCTCAGTCTTCCCGGATTGTCCGGGGTTCCAAAGATGATGTCAACTAAGGAAGGGGTGGCTCGAAGAGGGTTTTTCCCGAAGGACATTATTTGCGGGACAATATATACAGGTTTGCCGGTTAATCCCTGCAGTTCTACCAAATGAGCAATCGGATCTGTTTCAGATTTGACAAACCGCCTGTAAAGTCCTTTATCTTCTACAAGAGACAGAAACGCGGAACGCCCATTCAAAAGTTCTTCTCTTATGTAACCGCTTTTATAGGGATCAGGAAACGATTTGTTCACGGAAAAATAATCGAGATAGGAAAGTAGAGTTCTGAATATACGGGATACAGGTTGCCAGATAAAGACCTTGTAATCAAATCCTATTTCAGGAAAGGGAAGGTTATTCTCTTTGTAACGGGCGTAGGCGAATAAAAATTCAAAGTGACTTTTAAATTTTGTCGCGTAAATTACAATCGCTTCTTTTGGAATTTGCCTGAGTATCTCAATCTGCTCAGGTTTGGTCTTTATTCCAGAAAAATAAAGATTAAGGGTATTTGAAGAAAACGAGCTTATATTCCCGGGCAAATGACAGGTAAAGTGATTGTGTGTATCTTGAAGGATCCGGTTGACCCATTTCCTTATTTTGTTCTTTAATATATTCATACCGGCAGTTGGTATCCGTTTATTTTAAATGATGTTTATCTTAACAGACTACCAAAACCTCAATTTTTTGCAATATCTTAATTGATAAAAGAGAATCTGATAAAAGAAAATCTTGAGTTCAATAGTATTGCGTGATATGTTTGCAAAAGTAATAATGTTTATTTCAGAAGATTGCCGGGAGGGTGACATTGTATGAAAGCTTTAATTGGCGGAGCCATTTTGTCTGCGCTGGGAATAGTTTTGCTTGTTCTCTGGTGGGAAGAATTCCTTATGATTCTTTCCGGAATCCTTCCTGTATCCCTTGTTTTGGGAGGGGGTCTCGCCATTTATCTTGGATTCGATGAATTGAAAGAAAACTTGAATAAAGAAAATATCTTGTCCGGCTCTTCGAGCAGCGAAGTGGAAAAGTACAAGAATGAGATTGATGAACTAAAAAAAGAGATCGAATCACTCAAAAAAGGATAGAAATCATTGTTCCGGGAAATGCCTTTATTATGATTTTTAAATAAGGGATCTTCCCTGTTTTGTTTTTTTTACAGCCTTGTTTGCAAGAAAATCTGCCCGTTCATTACCTTCCTGGCCTGCATGACCCTTGATCTTTATAAGTTTCAGGTCTTTAAACCTCCTCATTAATTTTTTTATTGAATCTATTAACTCCTCGTTTTTTTTTGCCTTCCAGTTTAATGTCAGGACACCGAAAGCATAAGAGCTGTCTGTATATATTCTTACAGGATTTTTTGTTGTTTTAAGTTCCAGAAGGGCATTCTTTATTGCTTCAAGCTCCGCGATATTGTTGGTTGCAATTCCGATATCTCTTGACAGTTCTTTTTCATGTTTCCCGAAACGAAGAAGGACACCTATGCCTGATGGACCTGGATTTCCGGACGATGCTCCATCTGTATAAATATGGATTACATCGGAGGGGATATCTTCATCTGAAACCAATTTTTCATCCTCCTCTTTTCTGTTTTTTAATGACGCTTTATCTTTGATTTTTTTTGTTCCTTGGAGCTCAATGGATGCACCCGGAATGATCTCTTCAAGATTCTTCTCATTAACCCAGTATTCATAATCCTGGTTCTTGTTGTATTTCATCAGAACTTTGCCGTTTTCAGTCAGGGGCTTTTCATCGGGACCTAAAGCCAGCCAGACCTTGTTGCCTTTAAACATCTTTCTTTTCCACGATATGTTGATTTTATCCATTTTTGACGGCCCTGTTGATGTGATTATTGTCAGGCATAAAGATGATATTTCCGGCTTATTTGAAGGTATTCCTCAAGTTCGGCCTGCCATCTCTTTTCAATTTCATCGATTTTATCCGAACTCTCGATTGCTGTGCGGATCGAGGAATCCCCCGTGATCAAATCAACAGGATATTTATCGAATTCATATTCATAGGGAGGGTTCTTCCATCTGAATTCATTCCCGTGATAAAAATATATTGCATGAAGTAATTTGAGGGTTGAAAAATATGGTTTATACCTAACCGGATCGGTTATGTGAATCTGAAATCCTTCGCACCGCTCTCCCTGCCATTTGTTTGAGGTAGGCTCAAAAGCAACCGGACGAAGTATGATACCCGGCAACAGATTGTCGTCAAGAGCTGAGATAATTTTACGGGTATTGATAAAGGGTGCTCCGAAAACTTCAAAAGGCTGTGTTGTGCCACGACCTTCAGAAATATTCGTTCCTTCAAGAATTACCTGTCCCGGATAGACAGCTGCAGAAACCGGTGTCGGAAGGTTAGGTGAAGGCGGAATCCAGGGAAGTCCCGTGTTGCCGAAAAACATTGCTCTTTTCCAGCCTTTCATTGGAATAACTTCAAGATCGCAGTCTATTGCGAAATGATTATTGAACAAGAGGGCTAGCTCGCCTATTGTAAGCCCGTGGCGCATCGGTATAGGATAACGCCCGACAAATGAGACGAATTCAGGCAACAGACAATTGCCCTCAACAATTTCACCTCCTATCGGATTAGGCCGGTCGAGAATGACCACTTTTTTACCGATTTTTTTTGCGGCTTCGAGGCAGTATGACATGGTGTAAATAAATGTATAAACACGGGTACCGACATCCTGTAAGTCTATTATTAATATGTCAATAGGGTCAAGCATCTCTTTTGACGGGATGCGTGTTTTGCCATAAAGACTGAAAACAGGAACGTTAAGCAATGGATCGATCATGTTTTCAGATTCAATCATGTTATCCTGCTTTTCTGAAAAAAAACCATGCTGTGGGGAATAAAGAGCGGTAAGTTTTCCGGGTAATTCAGAGTTTATCAATTCGCGCGCATGGTTAAAATTGCTGTCAATTGAAGCCGGGTTACACAGAAGACCCAGACGTTTATCGCGAATAAAAGCCGGAGGGGAATCAATAAAATTTTCAAGACCTGTAAAAACTCTACCCATTATAAAGACAACTCCTTCAATATTTCCCTATCATATAAGAATGTGAGGAGACAAGATACCTTTTAATAATTATGACGGCATGAAAAAGAACCGTATATATTTCAATATTATGCCTAAATCTAAAAGGTATTTAGAAATAATGAAACTTCTTGACATGACAATAATAAAAAAATACATATCAAATTTATCTTAAAAGAATCACATTATATGAAGCTTTTAATCATGGGGCAAATGGTCAAATTCCCAGCCGCTTGCGGCGCGATAATTATTGTTTCTCTGTGAGGGGCTTTGGTTTCAGGAATTAAGGAGAAATGCTCGAAAGAAATATTCCAAATATTTTTCTTCTGACTCTTGGAGTCTTGATACCGCGGCTGCTTGTGGCGAGGTAGCTAATTGAACCGAAACAGCGAGCGCATTCCTCGCAGCTCTGCTGCGGGGTTAGCGAGCAAATTAAAAACAGACGCTATTCCCTACGGTCGAAGATTCCCCGTAGCTTGCTGCGGGGAGCTTCAATATATATAGTAAATTTATTACAGGTCTATTTGTGAAGGGCTGGTGCAGGTGAATATCTCTCTTGATGGCATTGTTGTAGTTGTTGGAAACTACGGGAGCGGCAAAACTGAGATTTCAATTAATCTTGCGGCAAACAGAAAACATGCGGGTATAGATGTAAGTATTGCGGATCTTGACCTTGTTAATCCCTATTTTCGGACGCGAGAGGCAAGAAAACAGCTTTCAGAACTTGGGATCGGTGTTATTTTGCCCCCCGATAGATACCTTCATGCCGACCTTCCCATATTGACTCCTGCCGTTGCGGGGCTCATAAGAAAGCCAAGCACTCTGGCAATACTGGATGTCGGGGGAGATAAAGTGGGGGCGAACGTCCTTGCTGCTCTTGCCGATGCTTTGGATGGGAAAGCATACCGTATGCTGCAGGTCATAAATCCTTTCAGGCCTTTTACGGATACTTTAAAAGGGTGCATGAAAATTAAGGGTGAAATAGAAAAAGCTTCCGGAATGTCGATCAACGGCATTATCGGGAATGCGAATCTGATAGATGACACAAACGCCGGCATGATATATGATGGATATGACTTTGTAACTATGGTGTCGAAAGATAGCGGTCTTCCTCTTGAGTTTATTACAGTTCCTGCCTGGCTTTATGATGAAATTGATATGAATCGTTTCTTGTGCCCCTTGTTGGTGTTGCAAAGACAGCTTGTTCCGCCCTGGAAAAAAGCTGCTGTGCTTTAAAAGCAGAAATATTTGCTGCCTTATATTATTAAAATTTTAGAAGCAGCCTGTAATTAAGGAGTATGCATGAAATACGAACATTTTATTGAAGTTGACAGATGCAAGGGATGCGGTTTGTGCATTGACGTATGCCCAAAAAAAGTTCTTGGAATTTCTGAGGCAGTAAACACAAAAGGCTATTTTCCCGTTTACCAGGCTCGTCCCAAGGACTGTGTTTATTGTTCGACATGCTGTATTATGTGCCCCGACGTGGCTATCAGCATAACGGAAACAGAAGATAGCGGGAAAACCGCTGAAAGGGAATAGGAGAAAACCATGGGCAAAATTCTGATGAAGGGAAACGAAGCAATAGGTGAGGCCGCTATAAGAGCCGGCTGTTTGAACTACTTTGCCTATCCTATTACCCCCCAGTCTGAGGTTGCGGAATATCTTTCACACCGCATGTCTGAAGTTGGCGGTCTTTTTTTGCAGGGTGAGAGTGAAGTTGCTGTCGGATATATGATTTTTGGAGCAGCCGGATGCGGCGAACGTGTATTTACAACTTCTTCAAGCCCCGGAGTCAGCCTTATGAGTGAAGCTATAAGCTATATTGCCGCAGCCCAGTGCCCGGCGGTATTTGTAAACATCATGAGGGGGGGGCCGGGGCTGGGCGGAATTCTTCCTTCACAGGCCGATTATTTCCAGGCAACAAAGGGTGGCGGCCATGGCGATTACAGGATGCTTGTTATGGCACCGGCAAGTGTCCAGGAGGCTGCCGAGATGATCATGATGGCTTTCCCTCTTGCGGAGAAATACCGAAATCCGGTCATGATTCTCGGAGACGGGCTGATTGGGCAGATGATGGAGCCTGTTGAATTTCCCGAGCACCTCAAATCTGAACCTACCAATAAAGATGAATGGGCTACTAACGGAATGGATGCGAGGAAAAGCAGCAGACGAAATCTTGTCAAGTCCCTGTTTCTGGATCCCGTTAAACTTAATGAAAACAACCTGATCCTTAAAGAAAAATATGAGCGCATGAAGCGCGAAGAAATAAGATACGAGGCATATAATATTAATTCTGATTATAATATTTTAATCGTCAGCTACGGTACTATGAGCAGGGTCTGCAAGACGGCTATTGATAATCTGAAGGAAGAAGGGATTGAGGTAGGAATGATAAGGCCTCAGACTCTCTTCCCGTTCCCTGAAAATGCGGTTTTTGAAGCAGCCTCGAAAAAGGAATGTATCATGGCTTTGAGTATCGAGATGAGCATGGGTCAGATGGTTGAAGATGTTGAAAGGTGTGTGCATGGGAAATGCCCTGTAAGATGGTATGGAAAATGCGGCGGTGAAGTGCCGACGCCTGAAGAGATAGTCGATGTTGTAAAATCCTATCTTTCATAATCTGTAAAGATAACAGGCTGATTTAATGATTTATATATGACGAATTTTATACTGCGACCGGTTAAATAAAATTCTCATAAAAAGGAGTAAAAATAATGGGAAAAACATTTAAAAGACCCGAAGCCCTTTCAGAAATGGATAGTCATTACTGTCCCGGCTGTACGCACGGGGTTGCCCACAGGCTTATAGCAGAAGTGATTGATGA
>JAHJJB010000089.1 GCA_018823005.1 Pseudomonadota bacterium
AGGTATTTCTTTCCGGGGGCTTGGCACAACGACTATATGACTTCCCTTTCGGAATTTCTTATGACTGCCCTTTTGAGATACTTCTTGAAAGCCCTGCCCAATCAGGATAGAAATAATATGAGCTGATGAATAGAGCTCAGGCATTAATTTGAGCTTCACCTGTAAACATTTCGCCTACAGATTGATAAACCTGATCGACATTTTCATCTTCGAGATAAAGTTCGACCGCCTCTTTCAGGTTATCAACTGATTCCTTAACCGTTTCGCCGAAACTTGCAACATCCACATTAAGGCATTGAGAAACATAATATTTATCTTCCTGGTAAACAACATATTTAAATGATTTCATTTCCCCACCTGCTTCATTTTTGAACATATGTTTTTTCATGCTTTTAATAGTAACCAGTGTATATTTAATGAGCGGCAAAGTCAATATCAGTTGAGGAAAAAGGGGCCGGCAACAAAACCCGAAACGTTGTTCCTTTCCCTTCTTCGCTTTCTGCTTCGATCCTTCCGCCATGAGCTTCAACTATGGTTTTGCAGTGATAAAGACCGATTCCCATTCCCTGTTTTTTTGTCGTCCTGAAGGGGCGAAAAAGATCATTCGCGATAAATTCCACCGCCATCCCGCACCCGTTATCACGCACCAGAATCTCCGCCCAGTTATCCCTGGAGCCCGTCTCAACGAATATCTGCCCCTCCTGCCCCAAAGAATCGCACGCATTCATCAGAAGATTTTCAAGCACTTTATGGATCTGCTCCGGGTCTATGGAAACAGGAGTCATGGCGTTTAAGCTTTGTGAAACCGGGACCTTGATATATTCTTTAAGATCCGAAATGGTTGACTCAACCAGCTGATTTAAATCTGTTTTTCTTAATGAAATGTTCAGCCTCTGGCTCAGAAGGGAGAGGCGGCTGCTCATGTTATTAATCTTGGATACGCTCTGTGAGATCGTTTTAAGGGCATCACTGCGAAACTCCGGATTATCGATATGAAGAGGCAGGTTCTGGGTGACAAGAGAGAGTTTTGAAGCCAGGTTTTTAAGATCATGCATGAAAAAGGCGGACATGGACTGAAAAGCCTCAAGCTCCTTGACCTGTCGCAGATGCTCTGAGAGTCTCAGGTTCATCAGGCTGGCCGCTGCCTGGCCGGCAATTGTCCTGACAAGCTCAGATTCTTCAAAAGAAAGAGGTTCATAAAAAACTTTTTCACTCAGCGTCATAATTCCGATGAGGCGTCCCGCGGCATTTAATGGCATGCAGTAACGGATGCGTGATTCCCGTGTTTCTGCCCCATATGTGCGGTTCAGATCTTCCACCCAGTCGTCTTTTTCCCCTTCCGGACGCCCTTCAAGATCGACCGGCATGGTCTGATCCGTCATGGCACTAATCATTTCAGTACCGCTCTGGCCGGATAGTTTCATCTGATCGGCCCGGGCATCCGCGAAAACAGTAGAGCCGCCGAAGAAGAGTCTTTCCTGTTTCTCATCAACGAGCCAGATACTGACCGAAAGTATCTCCATGGTTTCCGAAACCATCTTTACTATAACATTGCAAAGCTCACCTGTTTGCGTAACAGAAGCGGTCCTGTTGGTAAAATTCTCCCATATTTTCTGATAGTCGTACTGGGGTCGTTTGAAATGGCGGCTGATGAAGCGCTTCCTCTTCACCCGGAGGCGGTCGGAAAGCAGGAGAATCGCGATTCCAATTATGGCAACAAATACAAGGAATATGACAAGGTGAATATTGCTTATCCACTCAAATCGGATTGAAAGCCACGCAAAGACTCCCACAGAGATAAAATATACACCTACGATAAGCGTGGTAAAGGAATTGTAAAGAAACTGGTGGGACAGATGTACGCCGGCATCAAGCGGCTTTCCCCGGAAAAGTGACCGGAAAATGAGAAAATCGGCTACAAGAAGAGCTCTCGGATTGACCAGGGAAAGATCTGTGTTTACACCTCTGAAAAGCAGGGCCTGGCTGTCGGTGAAGAGGTGAACCCCGAAGATGGCCCCCAGGCCCAAAAACATAAACTTGGTCTGCCAGCGCATGTGGCCCGTGGCATTACGGAATGTCCTTTCAAGATTCATCAGAATCAGCACTGCAAAGACCACCCAGAGAAGATGCCAGGCATATCCGGACCACCCGATCGGAATAAAGAGAACAGTTGTTTCCACCGAAACGGGCACTCCCGTAAAGAAGGCATCGTTGAAAAGAGTGACCATGGAAACAGGCAGAATAAAAGATAAAAGCAGAACCCATTTCCAGCTTGATACCTGCTCTGAATAATTGGCCCGGGCAAAGCTTATGCTGAATAAAAGCCAGACAGCAGGCAGAAAAGACGCGGCAATAAGATGAAGCCTCTCCCTGAACATAAAAATGTCTGATGACGGCGACTGCGAAACGAATCCGGTCAACCCCGCGTCAATTGCAAGCAGAATCATGCCCCCCGCAAAAACACGGTGCACAAAAGAGCGCGGATCACGATACACCGCCATAACAGCGATGCCGGCTGTCACTACTGCAGCTAAATACGAAAGCCCCACATTAAAAGTCATTTTTACCCTTTGTCCTTACAAAAAAACTTATCTGACAGGATTAACATGATTAACATGATGATTGGAAAAGAGCTTTTAAACCGCAAAGACGCTAAGGACGCCAAGGTTTGGTTTTGGGTTTTTCCCCGATCGGGTAAAACGATCAGGGAAAAGGCCAACGGCCATGCCTGCCAAAGGTCCGCACTGGCAGAGTTCCTTTTTTCCCTTCGCCACAGGCGATGGCTTATTGCCTGTCCCGCCTCAGGCGGGCAGACAACATCCTGCCCATCCTGTTAATCCTGTCTAAATATCTTGCCCCATTCCCTTTTCCTTTCCTATCCCCTTGCCCCTAAACCCTTGCCCCTCTGTCTTCCGCAGGAAATACAGCACCGGCGCAAGAAGCAGTAAGGCCACGATAAAAAACGGGATTCCCCCTTCTCTGTGAAGCGAACTCTGGAGAATTCTCGGATCCACGTAAGTGCCAAGCAATGTCAGTGTAACAATCCGGATTCCATTCTTGAACATTGCAATCGGAAAGATGGAAAGAGCTAATATTACCTTCTTCCACCCGGTATTAAGAAACAGATGCCCCGCCAGAAGGGCCGTGATTAAAAGAGCAAGGCTTGATCGTATCCCACTGCATTGTTTTGCCACTTCAACGCTAATCCCGGCCATGTCAAATACGAAGCCATTCCTGAAAAAAGGGACGCCGGTTGCTGTCAGCAAAATATTGGTAAATTCGGTGGAACCCACCTGCAGAAGGTGAATGATCCAATCCATAAGTGAGCTTGGGATCGGAATCATAAAACCAAGAAACAACAGGGGAAAAAGGGCTTCCCGGAAAGCTCTGATTCCGTAAGCAGATATAAAAGCACCCAGAAGTAATACCAGGGCGGAAAAAGTTATAAGAGATGTAAAGTCATTCTGATTAAGGCCTGTACCCATAGTCTGCCCCGATACATATAATATGATACCGATAAGGACGACGGCGGCACCGACTCCGAATGAATATACTTTATCCAAATATATTTCTTTTCTTTTAAGATAGATAAGATATACGCTCACGAATGGAATAAGAAGTATGTGTGAATAATATTCTCTGTTGGAAGCCGTATCCAGAAGCTCTTTAAGAGGTGCGTATATCATTAACGATGCCGCAATAATGAACCCGCCAAACAGTAAATTTCTTTTGTTAAAATAGCTCATTAGTCTCTGGTTCCTGGTCTCTGGTTTATGGTTTATGGTTTGTGGTTTGTGGTTTAGGGGTTAGGGGCTAGGGTTTAGGGTCCAGGGGCAAGGGAAAGCGATGAGTGAGTAGTAACGGGTAAATACATATTCTGTTCCTTACTCGTCACTTGTCACTATTCACTCGTTACTATTCACTTGCCTCATGCCTCACGCCTCATGCCTTACGCCTCACGCCTTCCCGTCTCATGCCTCACGCCTTCTCACTTGTTCCTTAATCCTTTGTATATGACCCCTGCCCAGCCCCTTTACTTCACAGCCTAGTTCAAAATAGCGGCGGATGACATCGTCATTTAAAATGCCGAAGCAGTCTATAACCGCAAGAGGCTTTCCGGCCATCTTCACTACATCGTCTGGAACCAGTGAAAGGTAGTCCTTATGCCTTACCGCAAGTATAACCGCATCCGACCCTTGGAGAGCGCCGGGCAGGCTTTCGCTCATACGAAGTTCGGTTAAATTTTCCTGGTTTCTGAAAAACCTTGCCCAGGAATGGCCGGGTGCAGGGTAAGTATCCTGTTTCTCAAGTTCCCACCAGTGTTTTACATACGGATCATGTGCCCTGATTTCCGCTCCCATTTCCGTCAGTTTTCGTACAATGATTTCCGATCCGCTATAACGGGTATCCCCAACATCCTGCCGGTAAGAAACCCCCAGCAAGGTTACCTTTGATGCCGCTACAATTTTTCCCATGTTGCGCAGTGCATCACGCGCGAGCTGAACGGCACGCAGG
>JAHJJB010000090.1 GCA_018823005.1 Pseudomonadota bacterium
GCCCGTCACATCATGAAAGATGGGGGTGCCCGAAGTCGCGCTACTCCGCAAGGGGGCGTGCCTAAGGTAAAACCATTGATTGGGATGAAGTCGTAACAAGGTATCCGTAGGAGAACCTGCGGATGGATCACCTCCTTTTAGGGAGAAAGATGGCAAAGATGGCGCTAACGCTGTCTATTGTCAACGGTCGTTACTCTAGACTTCTCACTCTGTACTGCATTTAGATTGCAATTAAGCTATTTTACAAGTTCTTTTTCCATAATGTCCTCGACGACCTCCAATTCTTTGTCGTGCTCGGTGATTTCGGTTTCCTGCTCTTTGTTGATTTTGACCTGTTCGTGGATTTTTCGCTTCTGGGCCTCGATTGCTTTGGCATGATCTTCCAGCTCTTTTTCCTGTTCATGAATTGCTTTTAGCTGTTTTTTGATGTTGTCCTGTTGCTGATCAAGTTCTCCTTCCTGTTGCCTGATCAAGCTTTTTTGGCGTTTTAATTTGCGTTCGGCTTGATCGATTTCTTCCTCCTGCTCTTTCTGTTTTTTTTCCAGATGATGGATTTTGGTATAAACCTTTTCAATCTGGGATTTTGCAACGGCCGTAAAGGCATAAAGCACAAAAGGCACGATTGAAAGGGCATATAGAATGGTGATCACCTTGGAAACCGATGTGCTTGGGACGAGATCACCGTAACCCACAGTGGTGGCTGTCATGGTAACAAAATAAAACGCGTCGACCACTGTCCAGCCTTCCAGAAAATGGAATATGATGGCTCCCAGCGTTATCACGGAGAATATAGCTGTTATGAGAAGGACTATGTCTTGTCGAAGCTGTTTTGAATGCATTTTGTTATTGTTTTCTTATATAATTATAACATAAATATCTTTGTTTGTAAATGCTTTATAATCAATTTATGACATTAGATCCGGCTAAACTTAGAAAATTTATTGAAGATCAGGGCTGGTCCGGCTTCGGTATCGTGCCTATTTCAGAGGTGAAATCAGCTCTGGGAAAGCACGAAAGTATTTTCGAAAAGTGGCTGCGGCAGGGGTTTCAGGCAAAAATGGTTTATCTGGAAGCTATGAAAGAAGATCGTTATCATCCCGAAAACAAACTGCCCGATGTCCGTTCGGTGATTGTGCTGCAGGCGTGGTACGGATCGGATGAAAATGGGAATGTAGCTCGCTACGCGCGTGGTAAGGACTACCATAAAGTCCTTAAAAAGCGGCTTTTGTCTCTTTCTGATTGGCTGAAGGCGCAAAATCCGGAAATTTCGACCTATGCGTCGGTCGATAGCGGGCCGACCGTGGACAGGGTACTGGCTGAGGCAGCAGGTTTGGGCTTTTTTGGCAAAAACGCGAATCTTATCAGCCCATCCAGTGGTAGTTATTTTTTTATCGCCAGTCTGATGACAACAGCGCAGCTTCCGGCAACTGAAAAAAAGCGGATGCCCGGTTGCGGAGACTGTCAAAAATGTATGATGTCCTGCCCTATGGGGGCCATTGTGGCTCCTCGGGTTATCGATGCCAGGCGGTGTATTGCCTACCTGACCATCGAAAACAAAGAGGGGATTCCTGAATATCTGAGGCCTAGAATCGGAAATCGACTTTTTGCTTGTGATATATGCCAGGAAGTCTGTCCGTTTAACGAAGGACGAGCAGGTAAGCAGGAGATTCTAATCGATGAGCTGAATGCTAAAAATGGAGTGGGGGATAATTTGGATTTAGCCGAGATTTTGGCGATAGAAACCGATGAGGAGTTTCAGGAGCGTTTTTCAGGTACTTCTTTGATGCGTGCTAAAAGGAGGGGGCTTTTGAGGAATGCTTGCGTGGTGGCAGGTAATAGAGGTGATAAGTCACTGATTCCAGTTTTGGAGCAGTTTTTGGAGCTGGAGACGGATGAAATGCTAAAAGAGCACGCTAAATGGGCCATTAAAGCAATCAATCAGAATACGGCTATTTAATAAAGTTGCCCTTTAACATATTAATCCTCAGCAGATCGGACGACCTCACGGGCGGGGTGCGCATTGCGTATCTCGTCCTTTTTTAATGTAAGAATATCCAAAATACACCTAAAATAACCGGCTGATGAATCATATAGATCCACAGGGAGTACTGTCCGGTTACGGCGAGTGTTTTTTCAATGTGGGTTGGATTTCTTTTAATAATTGCTTTTCCGTCCGTATAGATCCAGTTGCCCAATGCTATGCCAATGAGCACATAGCCAAGCCAGGGAATGAGGGCATAGTGGTCGTAAGAGCTGAAGCTGGCCGGCATTACTCCAAATACCAGCCCGAAATAATTATCCGTATATAAATTCCCGATCCGTAAATAGCCGGCAAACAGAATGACTGCCAAAATCACATTCAGCCATTTATATCGGCATAGGGGAATGCTGATCAGTATGGAAAGCCCCAAAAAGTGCAGAATGCCAAACCATATTGTGTCCTGGCGGGCAAAAATAAAGGTAACAAGGGTGATGATCATTCCAAGTCCTATCAGACGCAAACCCCGGTAGCTGTTTTTTTGCAGTGCCACTTCCGGATCTTCTTTCTGATTAATAAGACTGCTGACAACGCCGACCAGTACGATAAAAATAATGGCGGCGACTCTGCCTTCGTAGTACCAGAAGCCTTCCTGATAAGTAACTGTTGCAAATCCGAAGAACGTTCTTAGGTTGAAGATAAAATGAAAAAGGACCATAAGAACGATTGCGATACCCCGGATGGCATCCAGTTCCCATAGTCTTTTGCTTTTATTTTTCCCCATGCGTCATTAAGCTACCTGGTCGGTGGGTTTATCGTCAGTCACTTCATTGTCAGTCACTTTAACTCCTCTTTGGCTTTCAAGGGCCTCGCGAAGCTCCGCTCGCGTAGATGTTGCGAAAATTTTGTAGTAACCATTTCCCAGACTTTCACACTGTACATTCTTTATGCCCCTCCTCTCCAGAAAGCAGGTATAAAAAGCGGGAATGCCTCCTGTTACTGTAAAACTCACATTATAGCGGGTATTTGTTGCACTTGCCTGAAAAGTTTCGCGATTTCCAATTTCAGTTACCCGATCATTTCTTCTTGAGTCGTCTAAAGACATAAACGTATTATAAGGTTGCGGGCTGAGTGGTCGCATTATACATTAAACCTTTTGGAAGTCAATAATGGATACCAAATGTTTTGGTTACTTGTTACCTTCTTCTGCCTTGCCCGTGGGCATGATAGCTTGTTCGGGTGCCGTGTCGGACTATCTGTGCTTTGGGCGCCTCATGCTGTGGTTCAGGCATTCCTGCCGGCAGGTTTTTCTGTGGTAGTTTTGTTTCGATCAAACGTTCAATTTTTCTGAGCTTATCGCTTTGGCTGGGCATAATAAATGTAATGGCATGCCCCACCATGCCGGCTCGTCCAGTGCGCCCTATCCGATGCACGTAGTCTTCGGCGTATTCGGGTACGTCGTAATTAAGCACCAGGGCTATTCCCTGAACATCGATTCCTCGGGCGGCAATATCTGTAGCGACGAGCACGCGGTATTTTCCTTTTTTAAATCCGTCCAGAGCCTGAGTTCTTTGTGATAGCGAACGGTTTGAATGGATCTCTGCGGCTGAGTGCCCCATACGGATAAGATCCTGGCATATCTTCTTGGCTCCATGTTTGGTGCGGCTGAAAATAAGCACCGTACCTGCGTATTGCTTCAGTAGCTTGCCAAGTAAGTCCTTCTTTTGATTCTTCGCGACAATATAAATTTCCTGGACCACCAGTTCGGCCGGAGTGCCTTGCCGCGCCACTTCCACATGGGTGGGCCGCTTCATGTGCTGAGTGGCTATTTTGACAATATCACTGGGCATGGTGGCCGAAAACAGCATGGTCTGACGGTTTGTGGGAACCACGTGCAGTATCTTCCTGATCTGAGGCGCGAAACCCATGTCCAGCATGCGGTCGGCCTCGTCCAGTACTAGCACTTTTACGTCATCCAGTTTGATAGTTCTTTTTTCAATATGGTCGATGATACGACCCGGGGTGCCGATGACCACATGCGGATTTTTGCGAAGGCTCTTTATTTGCTGATTTATAGGCGCGCCGCCAATGATTATGGCCGTACGCAATCCGAATGACCTGCCAATGTTTTGAAGGGCTTCTTCCACCTGCATTGCCAGTTCGCGGGTGGGCAAAAGAATTAGTCCCCGTCCGCCATGGCGAATGAGCCTTTGAATAATCGGCAGACC
>JAHJJB010000091.1 GCA_018823005.1 Pseudomonadota bacterium
TTTGTATATATAAATCTCGGCTTCTGCAGTCGCTCTAAACAACATCACACAGAAGAATAACAAAGGCATTACCGATAAATAGCAATATTTCCGCCGCATGTTTATTTCTTCCTTTCTTGAATTTGGGTTCAACCATTACAGGCCGATCAATAATGACGGCTTCGCCTGTTGCAGATAATGCGATTTTTTTTTGCAGTGGCAAGGTTTAAGTTTAGACCGTATGGATTCGGCATTTGAGGTGATTTCATTTTGTTCGCCATATAGACCTCCTGCAGGATAAATCGTAAATTGTAGCGGCAGGTTAACACGATTGCCGTTTGAAATCCACAATGAAAAACATAAATGATAAAAGGATGCGATTTGAAATTGACAAACAAAGCTCTCATGGGATAAGCGTAATCAATATTAGCAAAATCAGCCACCTTGTTTGGGAAAAAGATTTAAGAGGCCGGGACGGGGTATAATCTAAAAACATGAAACCTTAAAGGATTGAACCATGAGCAACCGGTCGGTGCTGTTTCTTATTCTGTTCGTGCTGGCGGCTTTTCTTGCCTTCAGGTTCGATGTGCCGTCGCAGGTAAAAATGGGGATGGCAAATCTTATCTACGGAGATGAAATGCGTGGAATGAAAGCATTTCATGTTGCCGTCGAAACCACGACCCCGGAGTTGGAAAAAGAAGGGCTGACCCGGGAGGAGCTTCTTAAAGAGCTTTCAACCATGCTGGAAAAAGGCGGTATCAGGATCCTTGGGGACACGGAATGGCAGAAGACCCCCGGTAAGCCGGAATTAAATGTCGCGGTAAACGCGGCGAAAACGGGGAATAATCTGTTCCAGTACTCTGTAACAATCGAAGCCAGAAAAAGTGAAAATCCTAAACCCGGCGCCTATTCGGAAAAAATCAAGACCCTGTGGCTCACAACCGGAGTCGGGGAAGGCGGAGTCTCAGACATCCGGGCCAGGGTCAAGGAGGAAGCGCGGCTATTCCTGAAGTCCCATTCAGGATCCTGAGAAAAACGTTTTTCGGAAAGTCTTAATGGAAAGCTGCAAAAGCAACTTATTATCAATTTAAAAGCTTCACAAGGTCCGTCTATGAATGATTTCAAAGAAAGAACGGGCGCAAGCCCTTCGCCGGCCGGTTCAATGGAGTTATTGCAGGTCATCACCGCCCTGAACCTTGTCAGGATGAATCTCGGGATGTACCCGCCCGGCCACACGCGAATTTCTGAAAGCATTGATAATGCCTTTGATATACTGCAGAAGATCCTGCGGAAGAAGGCCGAATTATTAGTCGGTTTTGACGGAGACAAAAACACGTTCGGTGAAACAGCGCCGGATAAAGAGAAGAAGAGTGCCGCTTTCCGGGATTATGCCCGCAGCCTGAACGATCTCCGAATCGTCTCTTTTACCTTGCACCGCGGCCTGAAGAAGGGAGAGCTTCTGGAGTTCAACCGCATTCTGGCCGCCAAATCGTCTGATATCTGGGCCCTGGGTAAAATCGAGTCTGTCTTTGCCGGCGCCGGGATCACGGGCATCAAAGTCAAGGTCATCGACGCTGATCACTTTCATCTGCAGGATAAGAAGGAACTCATCCAGACCAGAGCCGATCAGGTGCTCAAAGACGCAAACTTCTGGCAGAAGTTATTTGACCACCTGGAGCTGGAAGCGTTGAAGCGGAGCCAAAGCGACGGCATACTGACGGATGAGGTAAGAATAGATCCGGTTGAGGCCATCCGTTTTCTCAACAGACAGAAAGAGAACTGGGCTTCGGCCGTCTTCAGTTATGAGAAGATGGTCAATGATTATCTTTCTAAAATACCGAAAGGAGTGCAGGTCAGTACCGAAGATTATGAAACACTCACCGGCGTCAACTCCCTTGTCAGCGATCTCAATCCTGAATTAAAAAAGCAGCTTGTCGAAGTCGTTGAGCGGCAGTTCACTTTACATCAGGATACGGCTCTCGTTGAGGAGAATCTGAAGTGCTTTCCCAGCGATATATTCAAGGAGGTTATCCGTCAGACGGACGAAAAGGGCTCACAGATATCCCCTACCCTCGTCAATCTCCTCAAAAAAATGGCGGGCACCCATGATGAAGAGCCGGCTTCGCCCGATCGGTTAAAAGAACAGGATTTCTCATCCAAGAACATAGAAACCCTTCTAAAACGAGAGCAATATGAGGAATATGTTCCGGAAGACTACGACAGGCTATTACAAAAGGCGACGGCGTCCTCTGCTGCCGACGAAGATATCGATGAATTCAGATTTCCTCTCCAGGAATATCTGAAAACCCTCACATACGAACATGTCGATTTTCAAATTTGTCAATCGGTCCATTCCTTAATGGACGAGCAGATCTCTGAAGAAGTTTACCTCGCCTGTTCCGGGAAACTTGCGCGGTCAATACCGGAACTTCTCAAGAGGGGGCATTTTTCATTTCTTACTGCCGTCATGGAGACCCTTCGCCGGCATTCTAATGAAAAAACCGGGAATATTCGCCAGGAAGTCCTGCCCATTCTCAAATCTCTGTCGGAGAAGGAAACCATTGCCGGATATGTTACCCCATTTATTCTAAGCGGAACAGAGGAACCCGCCGTGCTGACTGAATTTCTCGTCTCCAGCGGTGTTCAGAACCTCCCCTGGCTTTCCGATCTTTACCTTGATCCGAAGATGCCGGTGTCGGCAACTATCACCGTGATCATGAAGGGTTTTGGAAAAAATGCGACCGAGGAGGCTGTGAAAAGGCTGCCCGGCCAGGATTCGAATACCATCATCCGCTTACTTACGTTTATCCGCGAAATGGACGACAGATCAGTTGCTTCATCCCTGAACGACCTCTTTCATCATGAAGACTGGACGGTGAGGAGGGAACTCATTAAGACGCTCATCGTATTTGATGATCCCGCCGTCATCGAACTCTTACGGAAAAGTCTGAAGGCCGAAAATCAGGATGAGGTTCTGGAGGCTGTGGGCCTCTCCTGCCTTTACAGGGTAGTTGATTTGCTGGAGGATTTGACGTCCATGCTCAAGACCGTTGTCATTCGCGAGGAGAATTCCATACTTAACGAATGGATTGCCGGCGAACTTGCAAAAACAGGGCATAAGTCGGTAATTCCTCATTTGGAGAAGATTGCGGCGACATGGTTCTCTTTATCCCCGAAATATCTTACCGGGACGAAAGTTGCACTCTATCGGAATCTCAACCATTTTCCAAAAAATCAGGTCCGGAAGCTGTTGAAACTCGGAAATAGATCCCGTAATAAGGAGATCAGGACGATCTGCGCAAAAATTTTAAAAAGTAAGGAATAAAAAATGGATTCTGCCGGATTTCAAAA
>JAHJJB010000009.1 GCA_018823005.1 Pseudomonadota bacterium
GCCGCTGAGGTTCGCGGAGTAGCCGGAATGAGCGAAGGGATTGTGGGCGGTATTGCCAAGATTCTGAGCCGAAGTCAGATTGGCAAGGGAGTCAAGGTAGAGGTTGGAAAAAAGGAGGCCGCCATTGACCTGGCCATCATTGCTGACTACGGATCGATTATCCCCGGGGTGATCAGAAATATTCAGGCCAATATTAAAGACAAGGTAGAGACTATGACCGGTCTGAAGGTAGTCGAAGTCAATGTCCGGGTGGATGGGGTAAAGATGCCTGAAGAAGAAAAGGCGCCTCCATCCAGGAGAGTGGAATAGCCTGCCTGAACCCTTTAAAGTTCAATAACTTAGGCATTAAGGCTTAATCAGCCTTTTGCATAAAATCCTTCTAAAAAGGCCTGTGGTTCGCAACAGCAACCGCAGGCCTTAAATCTTGGAGACAGATGTAAGGATGGGCATCGCCCACCCTGCTTTATATCCGGAAATTTCTGTTGAAAAATATTCATCCATAAGCTATACTGTGATATACTTAGTCTTATCCAGCATCGAGTGCGGTTAGGCAGGGCATTCTCGCGGACAAGGCAAATCTTGCCGGGCAATAGCATAAACCCCCGTCAAGCTGGAGGCTACATAGATTATGAGCGAAAAGAGATTCGGGACATTTGAAGGAGTGTTTACGCCTACCTTCTTAAGCATATTGGGGATAATAATGTATCTCCGCTTGGGATGGGTGGTAGGGAATGTTGGTTTACGGAACGCGTTAATCATTGTCACCATAAGCAATTTAATAACTCTTTTCACATGTCTTTCTGTGGCCAGTATTACAACAAATATGAGAATTGGTGCGGGTGGAGCATATTCAATAATTTCCAAATCCCTTGGGCTGGAGGTGGGGGGCGCTATCGGCATTCCATTATATATTGCCCAAGCTGTTTCGGTCGCGTTTTACATAACAGGCTTTAGCGAATGTTGGGTCTCTGTGTTCCCCGGTCACATCTTTATATTTGTTTCTCTTATTACCTGGCTTCTACTTCTCGTCATTTCCTATACCAGCGCGCGATTGGCGTTCAGGCTGCAACACGCGATTATTGTAATCGTTGTTTTATCTCTTGTGTCTTTTTTCCTGGGCAAAGGCGGTTCTGCGGATACAGGACTTTTTAGAGCAGGGGTGGGCACCGTTGATTTTTGGAAGGTTTTTGCCGTTTTCTTTCCCGCGGTAACAGGCATACTGGCCGGGCTTAGTATGTCCGGCGAGCTTAAAAAGCCGGAGCGTAATATTCCTCTGGGCATACTTTCAGCCGTAGGAATTAGTTTCGTAATATATATAGCCCTGTCTTTCAGGTTCGCTTACGCTGCTTCTTCGCAGGATTTGGTCAATAACACCTCTATAATTATCGAGTTGGGGCGATGGCGTTTCATGATTGTCGCAGGAATCATGGGCGCAACGCTCTCTTCGGCATTGAGCATGTTTGTAGCCTCCCCCCGCACTCTTCTGGCTCTGGGAAAATACAGGGCCATCCCGCTTTCTTCTCATTTTGCTCAAGTGAATAAAAGGAGTGAGCCGACAACAGCAATTCTTGTTACGGCGCTTCTTTCTTTGTGCACGATAGCCATAGGCACACTTGATAAAATAGCCGGTTTTCTAACCATGTTTTTTCTTATTACTTACGGTATGCTTAACTTTTCTGTTTTTATTGAAAAACTTATAGGAATCCCCAGTTTTCGGCCCAGGTTTAAAATTTCATGGATTTTTCCTTTACTGGGAGGCATTGGATGTGTTTTTGCCATGTTTCTCATAAATGCCTTCTTTAGCACAATCGCGATTGTTATTATCATCACCGTTTACACCATACTTATTCAGAGACAGTTAAGGGAGAATTGGCCGGATGTCCGCAAAGGTTTTTTTATTTATATAGCGGAGCAGGCTATTAAAATAGCCTCCAATCTACCTTATCATCCAAAAATCTGGAAACCAAACCTTTTAATACCGGTAAGCGAACCAAGAAATTGGGTAGGAATTCTTGAGCTTATAAGGGCGATTGTTGCTCCAAGCGGCCGCGTTAATTCATCGACAGGTAAACCACTGGTTTTACCAGTGTGACTATAAAAGGTTTGACCTCCAAGGATTTAGTAAGTAAAATATTCCTCCTAATTGGCTTGACGGTTTAAAAGACCAAGAAGGAGGAATAAATGGAAGGTTTCAAGAGTTTAGCACATTCCAGATATGATTGCAAGTATCATATTGTGTTTGTGCCAAAGTTCAGGAAGAAAACGTTGTTTGGAAAGATAAGAAAATATTTAAAAGGAGTATTTCACGAGTTAGCAAAGCAGAAAGGATGTGAGATAATATCAGGATGTATGGTACTGGATCATGTGCACATGTGTATATTGATTCCACCAAAGCATGCAGCGTCAGAAGTGATAGGATATTTGAAGGGAAAGAGCGCGATAGCAGTAGCAAGACAATTTGGAGGAAGGAAAAGAAACTTCAACGGTGAGAGCTTTTGGGCAAGAGGATATGCAATTTCCACAGTAGGCTTTGAGCTTGGGAAGGTTAAGGAATACATTGAGCATCAAGAAATACTTGAGGTTGAACAGGAAGCAAGTAGGTTTTAAATTAGTGGCCGTCTTTGAGACGGCTCATAACCGTCAAGCCACCCCGTTATGGGGTGCGTTATGACTTTGATGCAATTGCCCTGAATAATTCCCCTTGACTTCAGAGCTTTGGTGAATTATAATAATTTCAATCAGGAGAGGGTTTCATGAGGTTAACGGAACATCGCCGGCTTAACACCGTGGCTGCCGTGGGGAATTACCTGCCGCGGCGCTGTGGGATTGCTACCTTCACCACTGATCTGTGCGAGGCCCTGGCAGATGAAATGGGAGAGCGGGGACAGATATTTGCTCTGGCCATGAACGACA
>JAHJJB010000092.1 GCA_018823005.1 Pseudomonadota bacterium
GGAACGTCGATAAAACCATCGCCGATCATCCCCTCTTCGAAAATCGGGAGGGGCAGAATCTCTCCCGCATGTGAAGCTGAAACCCTCGAAAGGACTACATTGTTGGAGTCCTTTATAGCTTTTGCGAGAAACATATCGTTTTCATGATCAAGATCCGGAGAGGACATGACCATATCGAGGCCGATAACCTCCGCACCGGCATCGCTCAGATTGCGAATAGCCGTTCCAAGCTGGCGCCTTGACCATGTTTCTTTGTGCCTGTTAAGCTCCGCGGCACTTTTTTCATCCATTAAGACAAGAACTATCTTGTCTGATATTTTTTGTGTTCCCCGCCATTTTATATGAAGATCGTATAAATAATAGTCACCTATTCTGAAAAAGCCATAACTATATGAAAAGACAACGGCAAATGCAACTACGCCGGTTAAAAAAAGCGAACAATATATCTGGATGCGATGTAGTCGTTTAGCGGATAACATCTGATGTTTTTGCCAATAACCTGTCTATTTTGCCTTCAACACCGCCAATGGGACTTGAAACAATGACTATGACACGGCATTGTTTCAGTATCTGAGAGGAAGCATCTTCTGATTTCAGCTGCCGGGTGTCTGTTTCGCTTATTAAAAGGTTTGTATTCATCAGTCCCTGTGCTTCTTTTACGTCTTTTACTATATAATTTTTCCGTTTGATTCTTTTTTCGTTATCACCTGCGACAGCCTCATCTGTAAGAAACAAAAACCCGGCTTCGGCAAGTATCCGATCAATGGATTTGTTTTGTGAGGTCAACCCTTCTTTAGGTTCATCTGAAACAACATACTTTGCCATACCTCTTTTTATGAGAGCCGATTCATCAACTTTGTTTGTTTCATAAAGAGTTTCACCTGTTTCGCTGATTATCTTGGGGAAAATAGCCGGCCTGACCAGACTCTTTCTGGGAAGATTACGGGCGTCAAGAACAAGCCATGGTTTTTCTTCATCATCTGAGACTGATTCATCGGAAGGTTTAGGGAGGTTACTCCATTCCAGCGGGACTGTCTTTAATTTTGTGATAAGCATAGAGGTCAATCCTTCAACGCCTGTAAGAGGAGCGCGCAAGGTTACCTCATAGTATGGTTGTTTGACGTTCTTTATGAATTCCGTTCTATATACAGTATAACGCACCAGAGCTTTTAACTCAATTACAACACGCTCCTTCCCGAGTGTTTCGAGGGTTCGCCGGTCATCAAGCCGGACTCCTGAGGCCACCTTCAGGATATTTCCGGCAGCTATCACCTGGGCCGCCCTTGCAGCAATGTTTTCTGAATTTTTATTTAGGTGGAGATATCCTCTCCCTATACCGTATATAATCCCGCTGTCCCAGTCTATACTTCCGTTAGGATATTTTTCAATAAACGGGAAAAACCTGTCGTCTTCGATGCTTGAGGAAAATACCGGAAAGAATAAAATAGAAACGGTTAATATGATGATTAGTTTGAGTCTAAAGGTCCGATCCGATAAAAAGTTGAATACTGATTTCATGATCTGCCCCCTGAAAACGTGTATAAAGTTTTTCCTATTGATAACATATTACCGTGTATTTGTTCAAAACTTTTTTCATATGTGAAATTTGATACAAATATTTTGAGATTTTTGCACTTGATAATAATCAGATGTAAGTGTAAAAACACAGGACGTCATTATATAGAAAAAAGGTGAGAATTAAATAAATGTATCTAAAAAAGAGTATTAACATAATTTTGCTGGTAACTATTTCATTATTGTCCGGGTGCGGAGGGGGAGGCGTTTCAACAAAGGCTGAACTAAGGCGTGAAACAGAAAACAATGTTGAGGCAATACCTTATAACAGCGGATATCTTGCCGCAACTCCTGATTCGGATAAGTCACCGAGTAAACTGGGTTTTTGGTATTTGAAAACAGGCCGGGTTGACGAAGCCATTGCCGAGTTTAAAACCGCTTTAAAAAAGGAACCGGGCGATCCATTCTTAATATACTATCTTGGACTCGCCTATCTGAATAAGGATGATTTTGAAAAAGCCATACATGTATGGAAGAGCTACAGAAACAAGACTCATCCTCAGGTTGAAGAAGAGATAGAGCGGCACCTTACCCTTATTCACATTGCCCGGAGCCGGAAGTTTGCGGCACAGGCTATAGCAGATGAGAAAAAGCTTGCAACAGTTAAACCTGATAAAAACACCGTTGCCGTTTGTTATTACCAGGATCTTTCTCCTGACCGGAGCCTGCGGGCATTCCAGAAAGGGCTTGCGGCGATGGTTATTTCGGATTTAACAAAAATAAAATCTATCAGGGTGGTCGAAAGAATCAGGTTGCAGGCGCTCTTGGAGGAGATGAAACTCGGGCAGACGGGTTTTGTTAATGCCAGGACAGCTCCAAGACTGGGAAGGCTTCTCGGGGCTCAGAATATAGTTTTCGGAAACCTGGCACTGGGGAGCATAAAAGCTACGACTACCCTTGCTTCATCCGATAAAGGGGATGTCATAGGCAGCGCCTCCGTTTCTGTTGATAAGGATAAATTCTTTGAACTCCCGATGGCTATTGTCAGGGAGACTGCCGATATCATCGGAGTAGTTCTTACCGATGAAGAGAAAAAAGCAATCGGAGTTCCGCATACGAAAGCATACAATGCTTTGGTTTATTTCGGACAAGCCCTTGATGCGCTTGATGCCGGAAAATGGAAAGAAGCAAATGAATTTTTCAACATGGCACACAAGGAAGACCCGGGATTTGACCTCGCAAAGGAAGGTATGGATACATGTCCGGGTGCGGATTCTCCAAGTTTAAACTCACTTTCAGGCACATCAGGTGCCCGGCTTTCAGCCAAAATTGAAGCGGCTGTCAGTGCTGCCGGAGGTTCACAGGCTGTTGTCAATAAATCTGCCGCCGAGGCTCTGTCAGTCAGCGGGTACACTGGTGCGGATGTTGTCGGGGTTGATGTTGGTGCTATGGGTATTACCGGAGTTGGCGACCTGACGGTCACTCCCGAAACCAGCGGACCCGCGCCGCCGGGCAACCTGACGTTCACTCCCAACTAAGATAGTGAAATGACGCCGCCGGGTTTCGGGTGCAAAAGTATTATCAATATTTCATTATTTTGGCCGGTCGTGATATCAGTCCGACATAAGTTTTTTTCAGCTAAAAAAAATTATATGATTCGGGCTTAAACAAAGCAGGAGGTTTCTATGATAGGTAAAATGATAACCAATAATAGACTTATACTGGGATTTCTATTGACAGGCCTTGTATTTTTCATCGGTTGTGGCGGTATTGCTGAGTTGACGAAAGCAGAACTTAAACTCGGAACAAAAAATTATGCCGAAGCTATCCCGCTTTATAAAGAGTATCTTGCAAAGCAGCCCGATTCCGCATTAGGGCACAGCAAGCTCGGGTTTGCGTACTTAAAGACAGGCCGCCTTGATGAATCCATTGCCGAATTTGAAACAGCTTTAAAAAATGAACCGGGGGAGCCATATTCAACATATTATCTTGGACTTGCCTTTCTGAACAAGGAGAATTATGAAAAAGCGATAGAGGTATGGCAGGGATACAGAAACAGGACAAAACCTCTCATTGAGGCAGAAATCAGGCGGCAATTGACACTGCTCCAGATTGCTCATAGCCACAAAGCGGCTGTAAAAGCTCTGGCAGAAGAAAAAAAACTGGCGGCGCTGAAACCGGATACAAACACCGTTGCCGTTTGTTATTACCAGGATCTTTCACCGGACAAGAGCCTGCGCGCTTTCCAGAAAGGGCTTGCGTCCATGGTAACAACAGATCTGGCAAAGGTAAAATCAGTCAGGGTTGTTGAAAGGGTCAGGCTGCAGGCGTTACTGGAAGAGATGAAACTAGGGCAGACGGGTATAGTTGACCCTAAAACTGCTCCGAGGGTAGGAAAGCTTCTTGGGGCTGAAAACATAGTAGTCGGAAATCTCTCTTCCGGAAGCATAAGGGCTGTAACCACCCTGGCTTCCTCAGGGAAGGGCAATGTAAAGGGATCAGCCTCCGTATCTGTTGATAAGGACAAGTTTTTTGAACTTCCGATGGTTATAGTTAGGGATACTGCCAAAATTCTTGGGATTACTTTATCCGATGTTGAAAGCAAGGCAATCGGAGTTCCGCATACAAAGGTGTATAATGCCCTTGTTTATTATGGAAGCGCTCTTGATGCCCTTGATTCGGGAAAATGGAAAGAAGCAAAAGATTATTTCGACAAGGCTCTGCAGGAAGATCCCCTGTTTGCCCTTGCACAGAATGGAGCTGATTCATGTCCCGGGCCAGGTTCTCCGGGCGTGAGCGCTCTGTCAGGCATGTCAGCCGCTCAATTTTCAGCAACTTCTGAAGCAGGATTAAGTGTATCGGAGTCTTCTCAGGCAGATGCCGATAAAGCAATGGCTGAAAAAAGCAAAGGGGGCGGAGGCCATTAAGGATTAATAGTGAACAGTGAAAAGTGAACAGTGAATAGAAGGGGTCAAGGGTTCGAGGGTTCAAGTGATGCGAAGTGAAGCATAAGCACTAAATGATGAAGAGATTAATTAATAAATTAATACAAAGGAAGCTTTAATGAATAGATTTAGCATGTTTGCCATTATAACCATTCTTGCCGTTGTTATGCTTTTTGCCGGATGTGCCGGAGTAAAGGAAGTAAAGAAGGAGGATGTTAAAGCAAAAGAAGAGCCCGCGGCTGTTGTAGATCAGGTTCCTAAAACTATGGCTGTTCTTCCTTTTGAAAACAACTCGGTGACTGATCCGGATCGGTATGCCCCTTTGAGCAAGGGCCTTTCGGCCATGCTTATCACAGATCTGAAAAACAGCAGCACATCCCTTCAACTCATTGAAAGGGATAAAATTCAGGCCCTGTTAAAAGAGATTGCACTTGGCCAGAGCGGAAGTGTGGACCAGGCAACCGCGGTAAGAGCCGGCAAAATACTCGGGGCGCAATCGATTGTTTTCGGTTCTTTCATGGTGCTTGGAAACCAGGTTCGCATGGATGCCCGGATCATAAAAGTTGAAACAAGCGAGGTGGTGATGGCTGAATCTATTATGGGAGAAAGCGGCGGTATAATGAATTTAGCCATGGAGCTTGCCGGAAAAATAGCCAGATCGATGAAAGTTGCTTTTAAGCCTCCCCAGGTAAAGAGTGAAGGGGATATCAATGCCGCCCTTTATTTTTCCAAGGGACTTGATGCATTGGACAGGGGTGACAAGAAAGAAGCAAGAAGGTTGTTTTCAAAATGTATTGAACTTGACCCTGCATATAAAACGCAGGTTGATAACGTGAAAGGTTTAAACTGATGAAAAAACTAACTTTACTTATATCTGTATTTGCCGGATTGCTGATCTTTTGCGGCGGAGCTTTTGCTGAAGATAAGGTAATCGAGACAGAAGGCACAAGTTCCATATCGAGGGAAGATGCCATACGCCAGGCCCAGCGTTCGGCTGTCGAGCAGGCAGTGGGTGTCTTTATCAATTCACAGACAGAAGTCGAGAATTTTGAACTGAAAAAAGACAAGATATTTTCCAAAACACAGGGCTATATAAAAAGATTTTCAGTTTTAAAGGAAAAAAAAGAGGGCGGTAGTTTCACGGTCATTGTGAACGCAACCGTTTCACTTGATAAAATCAAGGATGACCTTATTGCGATGAAGATTCTCCTTGAGAGCATGGAACGTCCGAAACTCATGATTCTTGTCGAAGAGGACTATAAGAGCATGGACAATCTCGGAATGGGTATTGCTTCAACCGAAATGTCCTCAATGCTTGGCGCCAAGGGTTTCGAGCTTGTGGACAAGAGCCAGGTCGATGCCGTAATGAATAACAACCAGGGCAGGCAGGCACTGGCAGGGAATGCAAACGCGGCCAAGGCTCTCGGGCTAAGGTTCGGAGCTCAGTATGTTATTGTCGGAAAAGCGGTTGCCCAGGATGCGGGAGAAGCCTATCCCGGTTCAGGGTTGAAATCAATACAGGCAAGCCTCCAGTTAAAGGTTATCCAGACACAGACAGGACTTGTTCTGGGTTCTGTTGTGAAGAACGGTGTTTCTGCCCATATGAGCCCCCTTACCGGGGCTACAAATGCCATACAGATGTCTGTCCAGAAGGCTGTGGATGAATACCTGGTGGATGCCATAACAAATTCTTTCCAGGGTTTCCTCAATAACGGCTCTCCTCTCAAGCTGCACGTAACAGGTGTAAAATCTTTCCAGGATTCCAAAATGGTTATTGCAACCATTGAAAAGATGGAGAAAGTTGCGAGCAGTAAAAAAGAAGGGTGGAATAAGACCGGCGGCGTCCTCGTGCTTGACCTTCTTTACAAGGGTACAAGCGAGGAGCTTGCGGAACTTCTCGACGGGAAAAAAGTCGGCAACGGTAAGTTAGAGGTTCTTGATGTGGCTCCTGAAAGGCTGGACTGTAATCTAAAATAGAATCGATCCAGTTGCCCGACATAAGTCGACATACGGTAATCAATGGAAAATGAACTGTACATCGTACATCGTACTTCGTACTTCGAAA
>JAHJJB010000093.1 GCA_018823005.1 Pseudomonadota bacterium
AAACCCGATTATTAATGCAATTAATATCATGCTCTCATTCAGAGAAAAGCATAATATTCCATAAATACAAAGTGATATAACTCTGCATATCTAATGTTGCGCTGCAATAAATATATTGCATCACGATTCTTTTTTACAACCCGCAGCATTGTTCATGCAGATCCACACAGCTCTATCTACAAACTTATCATTTTGTTATCATTAATAATTACAATAACCGAAACTTTGTTTAATTAAATTCGATTTATGATTTTTTTCTGGTACAAATATTGCTATGTACACATAATTGACGGTTTCGCAAGAAGTCCGGATTTTCCCCTCCCTCCACTCCCCCTCCTGCGGAGTGAGGGGAAAATTTACTTTTACGATTCTTGACAATATTGCCGGGATTTTTGACAGCTTGGCAAACAATCATATGCGAACGGCTTTGAGATATTATTGGGTTTTTAATATAATTTTATTCGGAGGTTTATGATGGATAAAGAAGTATACAGTTTATGCTTCATGTGTTCAGTGCGCTGTCCAATTAAAGTGCTGGTCAAGGACGGGCAGGTGAAATGGATTGAGGGGAACCCCCTCGTGCCTGGAATGGAAGGAAGCCTCTGCCCCAGAGGCTCTGCAGGCATCTCTTTACTTTACGACGATCAGCGGTTGCAATCGCCCATGATCCGGACCGGCGAGCGCGGAGCAGGACACTGGCGGAAAGCCTCCTGGGACGAAGCTCTGGACATGGTGGGCGACAAATTGAAGGAGATCATTGAAAAACATGGCGGCCACAGCGTGGTTGTGGGGGAACGCACCCAGCTCGCTACCCACGTCACCAAGACTTTTCTGAAGGCCATCAAGTCGCCGAACCATTTCACGCACGATGCACTATGCAAAGGGTCGATTAACACCGCGTGTCGTTCCCTGTTCGGTTACACCGACGCCCAAATGAATATGGATTACAAAAATACCAAGCACATTGTCTTATATGGCCGCAATCTTTTCGAGGCCATCGAGGTGAGGGCTGTCAATAACATGATGGCCGCCCTTGAGAGCGGCGCCAAAATGACCTACATCGACCCCCGGGTTACGGTCACCGCCACCAAGGCCCAGCGGTATCTGATGATACGACCCGGCACCGACCTGGCCTTCAACTATGGATTGATCCACGTTATTTTAAAGGAAAAATTATACGATGCCGAATACGTGCACAAATGGGTGTTAGGTCTGCGTGAACTCCAGGATTTTATCAACGATTATCCACCTGAATGGGCCGAGAAGGAGACTGGAATTCCGGCTGCAACTATTGTGGAACTGGCACGGGAAGTTGCCAAAGTCAAACCTTCTGTTATTTTTCATTTCGGCTACCGAGGCTCAAACCACACAAACGAAATTTACATGCGCCGTTCCATCATGATTCTGAATGCCTTGATGGGAAGCGTAGAGGTCCAGGGCGGGTTCTTTTTCAAGAAAGGTCCAGGCGAGGAGGGAGGCAAACCGGCCCGCAACCTGACAGAGCAGAAATTTCCCAAAATCGAGGTGCCGCGATTCGATAAGGTCGGAACAAAAGATTTTCCGCTTCCGGACCCGGCTCACGGGGTCGGCCAGATGCTTGCACCCGCCATCCTTAAAGAAGATCCCTATCCTATCAAGGCATTGATTGCATATCGTTTCGATCCCCTGATGTCTATCCCCGATACTAATCAGACCAAGAAAGCCCTTGATAAACTAGATCTGATTGTAGCCATCGACATCAACTGGAGCGATATCGCCTCGTACGCCGATGTAATTTTGCCGGAATCGACCTATCTTGAACGCACAGACTCTATTCAGCAGGCTAACGGCCTGAAACCCCAGATGTTTTTACGGCGTCAGACGGTCGAGCCCCGCTATGATACCCGCGATGGCGCCATGATCCTCAAACAGATCGGCGAGCGTATCGGCATCGGAAAGTATTTCCCATACGAGAAGATGGATGAGCTGGTGGCCTGGCAACTGGAGGGAACCGGTTTCAAGATGGAAGATTTCGATGCCAAGGGATTTGTCGCTTACGGTAAAAGACAGATTTTTTGGGACCGTTTAACCGGCATCAAATTTAAAACACCGTCCGGTAAAATCGAGTTCAAGTCTTCGCTGTTGGAAAATGCCGGTTTCAAATCATTTCCGCCATACGAGCCGATGCCATCGCCGCCCGAGGGTCTATTCAGGCTCGTGGTCGGGCGAAACGCCTTGCACACGCACGTGTCCACCCAGAACAACCCCTATCTGAATGAGCTGAGTCCGGAAAATGTCCTCTGGATCAACGAAACCAAAGCATCGAAGATTGGCATCAGCGACGGCGCCATGGTGGAAGTAGCTTCGAAAATTGGTTCCGGGTCG
>JAHJJB010000010.1 GCA_018823005.1 Pseudomonadota bacterium
AGAGAAGGGCTTATCCCAGCTACCAGATCTGAGGGGCTGCAATTAAAACGCTCTTTCATAGCACTCACCGTGCAGCCTATAACATTTTTAATGCTCCCTCTCCAGCCGGAATGAACATTTGCAGCGACTTTCCTTACAGGATCATAAATGAGCACAGACTGACAATCTGCAACTTTAATGACAAGCATTTTATTATCAAGATCACTTATCATGGCATCGCCGGTGTGAAAAACTGAGGTGTCAGTTCCATTCTCTGAAACAATAACAACTCCGTTGTCGTGTACCTGCCTTGCAAAAACCAGTTCATTGTTATCCATGCACATGGAAACAATTGCCCTGTTTTGATCAACAACTTCGGAATCGTCTCCTACGCCGTAACTCACATTCAGGCTCATGTAAGGCTCTTTGCTCATTCCGCCCTTTCTTGTAAATATGCCATGCCTTAAATCAGGGAAAGAAATGAGATTCGGAAACTGTAAAAACGAAACCCCGTTTAATTTTGTTAAAATCAATCTTTGATACCTTCATAAAAAACAATATTTCACACAAAGGCCCAAAGGCACTAAGAAATACCTATTGAAAACATTCAGGTTTATCTTTGTGCCCTCCGTGATCTTTGTGTGAGAATGATTTTTTTTCTTGGGACTCTTACTCATACTATTCTAACTGTATAATTCCACTATCCGCTTTATTATAAGAGAAGTCGATATGTCCGGCACCATAGAAACCCTTACAACCTTTCCGCCATTTGCCTTAACAAAACCGGCTCCGATAATATCTTTTTCGGCCCAATCACCACCCTTGACTAGGACATCGGGCTTGACAACCTGAATAAGTTTCAAGGGATCAGGCTCATTAAATAAAGTAACAAAATCAACGCTTGAAAGAGCTGAGAGCACTTCGCCTCTTTGCGCTTGAGTGACTATCGGCCTTTTATCATCCTTTATCAATTGCACCGATTTATCAGAATTCAAACCCACCACAAGAATGTCGCCTTCCGCCCGTGCAGCAGCAAGGTATCTGACATGCCCGGCATGCAGGATGTCAAAACATCCGTTGGTAAAAACAATGCTCTTGCCGGCCTTCTTCAAACGGCTTGTCTCCCGTGCGATCTCTTCATGTGTCAATATTTTATTCAATTTTCACCATTCACTGTTCACTATCAAACCGCTCTCGCCAGAGTCAGCACATCGACACTCACCGCGCCTCCTCCTAAAATCGCCTTTGCGCACTCGTCAACTGTTGCTCCAGTGGTATAAACATCATCAACAAGCAGGACTCTTTTACCATTAACTTTAGATTCATCACCTACAGAAAAAGCTCCCTTGATATTTTCCATTCTTTTTTTCCGGCCCAGCCCGGTCTGCGGCTCTGTCCATGCTGTTCTGCAAAGAGCATCCTGCCCTATATCAAAATTACCGGATTTGAACTTTACGGCAATTCCGGGCCAGTCTCTTACAAGAAGATAAGCCTGATTAAAGCCCCTCTTCCTGAAACGTTTTACATGAAGAGGCACAGGCACAACAAGATCAAAATCATCTATATTCCAGTTCCGCACAAATACAGAAAAAAGAAGCTCTTCAAGGGGCCTCGCAAGCTGGAGTTTTTCCTTATACTTAAAGGAATGAACCACCTCCATGAGAGTCTTGTCGTAAATGCCAAGTGCACGGGCTTTACCGAAGCGCTTCGGATGCTCTATGCAATTTCCGCAGATATGGTCATTCCCTTCGCGGCTTTTGAAAACAAATCCGCAAACAGAGCATAAGGGAGATTCAACGGGCAAAAAATTGCAAAGACAGTCTGAGCACAGAAAGGGGGCCATCACTTTTTCGAATGTCATGGTTTCCCATTCATATGCTTTGGCAGAAGAATTATTTCTTTGCGCGGCATCCCTTGAAGGGTGAAAAAAAGAGCCGCACCCCATGCATTTAGAAGGGAAAAGCGCCTCTTTTAAGATCCTGGCCAGCCGGAAAAAAAGCATTTTAGAGCTTGCCTATTTTTTCAATAATCGCCATTGCAAATTCTGAACATTTAACTTCTTTTGCACCTTTTATCTGACGTGCAAGATCATATGTAACAATTCCATCCTTTATGGCTGACTGCAACCCGACTCTTACCAGTTCCGCTGCCTCTTTCCATCCCATAAAATCGAACATCATTGCCCCTGACAGGAGGAGAGAGCCCGGATTTACCATGTCCTTCCCTGCATATTTGGGAGCGGTACCGTGGGTTGCTTCAAAAACAGCGCAGTTATCTCCGATATTGGCTCCGGGTGCCATGCCGAGACCTCCAACTTGAGCTGCGAGGGCATCGGAAAGATAGTCACCGTTCAAGTTGGGAGTGGCAATAACATGAAACTCTTCTGGACGGAGAAGCACCTGTTGAAAAAGCATGTCCGCTATACGGTCTTTTATGACCACTTTCCCTTCAGGTTTTTGTCCATTGTACTTATCGTAGAGTTCCTGCTCAGTTATTGTTTTATCACTAAATTTTTCCCTTGCAACCTCGTAACCCCATTTAGAAAATGCCCCTTCGGTGAATTTCATTATATTGCCCTTGTGCATCAGGGTCACGCTCGAACGGCTGGTTTCAACAGCATGGGAGATGGCGCTTGCAACAAGGCGTTTGCTGTTTTTTTCGCTTATCGATTTTATCCCTATACCACCATCTTCCGGGAGGTAAACTCCCATATTCTTTTCCAGGAATAATCTTATCTTTGTCACTTCATCACTTCCGGCTTCCCATTCTATGCCTGCATAAACATCTTCGGTGTTTTCACGGAAAATTACCATGTCAACTTTCTCAGGATGCTTCATGGGACTCGGAACAGGATCTATGTATTTCACCGGGCGGACGCATGAGTAGAGATCAAGTTTCTGCCGCAAAGCCACATTCACGCTTCTTATCCCTTTACCAACCGGAGTCGTCATTGGGCCCTTTATAGCAACCAAATGTTCCCTAATAGACTTCAGTGTTTCTACAGGAAGCCACTTCCCTGTTTTCTTAAAAGCCTTTTCGCCGGCCAGTACCTCTATCCACTTTATACCTTTATTACCTTTATAAGCCGTGGCAACTGCTCCGTCCATAACCATCCTTGACGCCTTCCAAATATCCGGACCTGTTCCATCCCCTTCAATAAAGGGAATCACCGGAAAATCAGGAACATTCAACATACCGTCATCATTTAAAGTAATTTTAACCCCTGCCATTTGTTTTCTTCTTCTCCTTATCCTCTCGGTTCCTAGTTCGTACTTTGTACTTCGAATATCGAACATCGCACATCGAAGTTCGTTGTTCGTCGTTCGATCTGCGATTCACGTTCTTCTTGACCCTTAATAATTACGCTGCCTAAATGCTTCATACATAACAACAGCGCCTGCGACTGAAGCGTTAAGGGAGCTTATACTTCCTTTTTGTGGAATTGAAACCAGAAAATCACAGTTTGTTTTAACAAGCGGGCGAATCCCTTTTCCTTCGCCACCAATAACTATGGCAAGCCGGTCTCCTAGTTCACAACTGAAAACCGTCTTTTCAGCCCCTGCATCCATTCCAACAACCCAAAAACCTTTCTCCTTAATCTCCTTTATTGTCTCAACCATGTTAGTCACCTTGCACAACATCACATGTTCAAGAGCGCCCGCCGATGCTTTTGAAACAGCGGGGGTGGGAGAAGCAGACCGGTCCTTTGTAATTATTATACCCCGGACTCCAACGCAAAGAGCGGTTCTGACAAGTGCTCCAAGGTTATGGGGATCTACAACATTATCGAGCAGGAGCAGGAAGTCATTATTACCGGGTTGAATATCAATTAAAAAATCATCAAATGCAGCAAATGGGTATTCACCCACCCTTGCCCCGACACCCTGATGAAGATCAGAGCCTGAAATTCCCTGTAATTGCTGAGAGTTAACCACTCTGACGGGAATATGTCTTTCCCGGGCCAGTCCGGATATTTTCTCAAAGCGTTTTGAATCCTTTTCATTAACAATATAAATTTCGGAGAATTTCCTCCTGCCTGCCTTAAAGGCTTCAAAAACAGGGTGGATTCCATACAGTATTTCAGTTTTCATCATGATTCGTGGCTCGTGCGCCTATAGTTTCTGGTCTCCGGTTCCTGGTTTCTGGTTCGAACTTCGAACTTCGAATTTCGACCTTTCATATTCCCTTTGTGCCTCTGTCCCTTTGCCGCTTTCTTTTCACTTTTCACTATTCACTGTTCGCGATCCGCAACTCACGCCTTTCGTCTCATGCCTCAAACCTTTTGCCTTATGCCTCTCCCCTCTCGCCTCACGCCTTTTGCCTCCCGCCTTTACCGGTACATTTCAACTATCGAAATAAGCTCTGTAACCGCTTTCAGAAGGTTGTCATTAACGATTACATGTTTGTAAATATTTCTCTGGGATATCTCCATTTCTGCATTTACCATGCGCCTTTCTATTACCTCTCGGCTGTCTGATCCTCTTGACTCCATTCGGAATCTCAGAATATCGAGGGAAGGCGGCATTATAAAAATTGTGATGCTATCCGGATACCGTCCAACAATCTGTTTGGTACCCTCAACATCAATATCAAGAAGTATGTCGTTTCCGGAAGCAAAGGCTTTATCTAAATAAACGGCTGAGGTTCCGTAATAATTCCCGTGAACTTTGGCCCATTCAGCCCATTTGCCCTC
>JAHJJB010000094.1 GCA_018823005.1 Pseudomonadota bacterium
GGGTGCGTATGCGAACCGCAGAAATAATTCCATGCCCTTCGTCAACGGCGGCATATCCGCATCCATGAAATCCGGGCAGCCCCAAATGGGCCGTGCTCACGGAGCCGTTTATGGTATCCGCCTGTACAACATTTATCGACCTTATGGGGGCGTGTCGAAGACCTTAAGACAAATTTTCTGCGGATCGCATACGCACCCATACCCAAACGGAACATATTTATGAGAATTACTATAAATCTGTGGCCTCCGAAACAAATAAACGGATTTTAACCGGGAGATAAAGCAAATGGCGGATTTTAAATATCAGGATATGTTTCCACTGGGGAAAGATACGACCGAGTACAGGTTGCTTACGAACAAGTTTGTTGCGGCTTCCGATTTTGATGGAAAAAGAATCGTAAAAATTGAGCCGGAAGGGCTTACACTCCTTGCCGAAGAGGCGTTTAAGGACGTATCACATCTGTTGAGACCTTCTCATCTGGAACAGCTTTCGCTTATACTGGAAGATCCTGAAAGCTCCGAAAATGACAGGTATGTGGCTCTTGAAATGATAAAAAATGCAGTCATTTCTGCAGAAGGTGTTTTCCCCATGTGCCAGGATACCGGGACTGCAATTGTCATGGGGAAAAAGGGCCAGCAGGTCTGGACCGGTTATTCAGACGAGGAGGCTATTTCAAGGGGCGTCTTCAATGCCTACACCAAAAACAATCTCCGGTACTCCCAGAACGCCCCTCTTACGATGTTTGAAGAACAAAACACGGGGTGCAATCTGCCTGCACAGATCGAGATTTATGCCACTGAAGGTGACTCTTATAAATTTCTTTTCATAGCCAAAGGTGGCGGTTCGGCCAATAAGACTTTTCTCTTTCAGGAAACAAAAGCTATTCTTACCCCCGAAAAACTCCTTGATTTCATGAAGGCAAAAATGAAAACTCTGGGAACGGCTCCCTGCCCTCCATACCATCTCGCTTTTGTTATCGGAGGCACTTCGGCAGAATTTAACTTAAAAACCCTTAAACTTGCGACAGCACGTTATCTTGATTCTCTTCCGACAAAAGGAGATGTTACGGGGCATGCTTTCAGGGATATTGAGCTTGAAGATAAACTGTTGGCAATATCCCGTGAACTTGGTATCGGCGCCCAGTTCGGCGGAAAACATTTCTGTCTCGACACAAGGATAATACGCCTCCCGAGGCATGGCGCATCATGCCCGATCGGTCTTGGAGTCAGCTGCAGCGCGGACAGAAATATAAAGGCAAAGATAACTGAAAAGGGTATATTCCTTGAAAAGCTTGAAAATAACCCTTCAAAATACCTTCCCGAAGCAAAAAGGACAGATTCGGCTGCCGTCTCAATCGACCTGAACAGGTCTATGGATGAAATAAGGAATATATTGACCGGATATCCGGTTGCGACCCGGCTCCTTCTTTCAGGAAAGATTGTGGTAGCCCGGGATATAGCTCACGCTAAATTAAAGGAACGCCTCGATAAAGGTGAAGGCATCCCTCAATATTTCAGGGATCACATCATATATTATGCAGGTCCGGCAAAAACGCCAAAAGGATATCCTTCAGGCTCATTCGGTCCTACAACCGCGGGACGCATGGATTCTTATGTTCCGGAATTTCAGAAGAACGGCGCCTCAATGGTAATGCTTGCCAAGGGAAACCGGTCTAAAATTGTGACGGATTCTTGCAAAAAATACGGCGGCTTTTACCTTGGTTCGATAGGCGGCCCCGCTGCGAGGCTCGGAAAGGAATGCATCACGAAAATCGAAACGATTGAATACCCTGAACTTGGAATGGAAGCCATATTCATGATCACGGTAAAGGACTTTCCGGCATTTATAATAGTTGACGACAAGGGGAATGATTTTTTCGAAAAACTTCTGGGATAAAAAAAGCGGAACATAGAATATCGGACATCGAATTTCGCTAATCCTTCTATCACATCGAGTCCGGCATGGGTAGTGGGCTTTGGCATTCCACAAGAAAACTTTAAGGAAACATATCAACGCCCCCTGATTGTCAATAAAGAGACACAGGCAGAGACGAAATCACGACTTCGTGGGCGTATATCTACTGGGGCTGCCCGGATATCACGGGAGCGAATTTGCTGCCGTTGGCGAAGTCTGAGTTGCATTCTTGCGGAATGCCAAAGCCCACTACCCATGCCGGACCACTTAATCAGGGGTTATTCAAAGGTCTCCCTTCTTCAGAGATTCGGCATAGATTTCAATAGGGTGTTTTACGGCTATTTTTTCTTTTGCCCTTGAAAGCATATCGGATATCTGCACCATGCATGCCGGGCATCCGGTTGCAATAACCGAGCATCCGGAGGCCCTGATGTTTTTCCGCTTTCTTTCCCCGATTTTGGCCGATATTTCATAGTGCTCCAGATTAAAACTTCCTCCCATTCCGCAGCACCAGTCAGCCTCAGCCATTTCCCTGAATGAGTAACCATTATTTGCCTTAAGTAACGTTCTGGGCTCGGCAGAAACACCGAGAGATTTCTTGAGATGACACGGGTCATGATATGTAATCTTTACCGCATCATCTTTATTTTTTGAAGTCTCTTCTTCATCTCCTGATTTGACGCCGATTTTTGAAACCAGAAACTGATTTATATCAAGGGTTTTTCCGGATATTTTTTCCACTTTTGATTTCAGAGCATCGCCTGAGCCTGCATTGACCATGAGAGGCCAGATTTTTTTTATCGTTGAGGTGCATGTCGCGCATGCCGTAACAAGATAGTCGAAATCGGCAGATGAATATTTTTCGATATTGTAAAGAAGAAGCCTCTCAAACGATTCGGCATCCCCGGACGATATCGCCGGGATACCGCAGCATCCCTGCCCTTCCGGTATAAAAACTCCGACTCCATGAAAGGAAAAAA
>JAHJJB010000095.1 GCA_018823005.1 Pseudomonadota bacterium
CTCTGGGTTGGCCACCGAACTTTTCTTTAATTACATTAGCTGACGTAACTTCACCGAACTCTTCGAAAAGGTTCCGCAAATCTTCATCAGTGGCTTCTCGCGATAAATTTCCCACAAAAGGGTTCATTCCTTTTTCCTTTGTTTAAATATTTATGCCAATATTACTCTCTATTTATATCCTTCACCTGCCGGATTGTCAATATTATATCCCTTCCCGTAATTGGTGTTACTCATTCCAGGTTTCCGGTTTAAATTCTCCGGGAAGTTATAATACAGGTTCGGTACCCGCAAGGAGTCTGTTGATATTTTTCCTGTGCCGGAAGAAGATAAATATCGAAATAATTACGGCGCAAGAAGTGTAGTAACCGGAATCGCCTGCAAACCATACAGCAAAAGGAAGTACAGTCGAAGCGACAAGCGAACCGGCAGAAACCCGCCTGTAACTATAGGTCACTATCGTAAAGGCTGTAACGGCGGCAAGAAAAGCCCATGGTGAGAGTATTAGAAAGGAGCCTGCTGCAGTTGCAACGCCTTTTCCTCCCCCTTGAAATTTCAGAAAAACCGGATACAGATGTCCAAAAAAAACAGCAAATGCCACAACAGATATATAAAGTTCAATAAATGCCGTTTCACAGCCGGTAATGACTCCTGCAATATATACAGGAAGCGCACCCTTTAAAAAATCTCCGGCAAGGGTAAATGCACCAAGCTTTGTCCCGGCTAAACGCCTGACATTAGTTGCGCCTATATTTCCGCTTCCTTCCGTCCGGATGTCAACGGAGGTAAACCTTTTTGTCAGAATAAGCCCGGAAGGAACCGAGCCAAGCACATATGCTCCGATAACAAGTCCGGCCAACTTTGTGATCTCAAACGAATCCATTCCGGCTTTCTATAGTAAATGTCATAAATTTACAATACCTCGGGGATCTGTTCCCGGAAGCTCTCGGATATCAAGGCCCTGTTTCCTCCTAATATCCGTAAAATGCTGCGACATACTTTATGGCGGTAAAGGTGATAATGCCCGCAAGCATCCATTTGATGACCCTGGCCGGAACGAATTTCTGGCATCGCGCTCCAAGATACATGCCGGCCATTCCGCCCAGACCGAACAGAATGCCAAGAAGCCAGTCAGGCGCTACCGAAAGGTTGGGATAAAACGGAGCAATCGCCTGGTAAAAAGTCACCCCTGCGACAGATGTGATAAAGGTACCCATCAGCGCGGCGCCGGCTATGGTATAAACAGGCAGTCCGAAAAATGTTACAAAAAAGGGAGCTATAATGGCGCCACCCCCAATGCCGTAAATGCCGCCAACGATGCCGACGATGAAGCTGAGGGCAAATATGCCCCAGAAGGAAACATCAAAAGACTCGCCGTAAAAGGTGTATCCCAGACGTCTGAGATTGAAATGGGTGACGGTAACGGCCGGAAAGGGTTCCTGTTTCGCGTTTTTTGACAGCTCTTCCTGCTTGCGATAATTTTGCACAAGTTCCTGAAATCGCTTTTCACTGGCCGTCTTGTCTGCGCCACCCGCGTTTTTCTTTGTCAGGTCCCGGATCATCCGAACGCCGATATAAAGCAGCACTCCGGCAGCAAAGAGTTTAAAATTTCTGGCATCGGGAAGATAGGCAACGCGAACGAAGGCGCCGATGAAAACGCCAGGCAGTGTGCCGATCACCACCACCCAGGTAAGAGGCCAGACCATGCGCCCTTCCCTGTAGTAACGATAAACGCCGCTGGGGATCGCCACGATATTATACAGCTGATTGGTTGAGCTGACAGATGGATTTACATACCCGAGAAATGACATCTGGAAGGGGAGTAACAGAAATGCCCCGGATACGCCACCCATGGACGTGAAAAAGGAAATTACAAAGGCAACCAGTGGAGGAATCCAGATGGAGACTTCAATTCCGGCAGTTTGAAAAAACATCGCGGCCTCCTTAGATATTTTCTGCTTGACATCATTGACACGAAAAGTATAATTTACGTGTCAATATATCAGGTCTTTCAAGAGGGTGTCAAGACGGTTTTTTTCCATATTGCTTAATCGAGTATATGTGTTGATAATAAACTGGAAGGGCCTTTAAAATGGCCTGGTTCAGGAGGTTTTATGGATTTTCGAAAAGGAGGCTCGGATACAAAGGGGCCGGCCGATCAGTCCATGCCGGCATCAGACAGCATGAATAACGGGGAAATTGCTTCAATACCGTATAAAAGTCAATATCTGGATTATGTACAGCTAAATATGCTTGAAAACTCATTTCGTGAATGGGCCGGTGATTCACCACGCGCTGATGTGCGTTTATCCCGCAGGCGAATTTTGATTGTTTTTCTGCTCATCCGGTATACGGGAGCAAAATTGAATGAAGTCCTTGCCCTTGATCCATTCAACGACATTGATCTTGGACAAAAAACGGTCTGTTTTCACGGTGCTGTCAATACGCCGAAGCCTGGACAAAGGGAAGTTCAAATCTCGGAAACCCTGTCTGTCGAAATTAAATCGATGCTAACCGATCCGGCTTTCAGGGACTCTTTGCACAACTTGTTTGATGTTGATCCCGGCTTTGTGCGTCGCAAATTCTACGAAAGGGCCAGAGCATGCGGATTTTCCAAACGTCTGGGTGGTCCTGAAATGATCCGCAAGGCCAGGGCCGTTGAGCTTATTCAGGGTAATATGCCCCTGCCGGCGGTTCAGATGCTCCTCGGCCATTCGACACCCAATCTGACATCTTCCTATGTTTCTTTTTCCGATGACGAAATCAGGCAGGTAACAAGATTCTTTCTTGAGAGGGAGTCTTCACGTAAGACAAGTGCCCGGAACTCCTTTTTTGGAAAAATCATGACTATCCGGCGGGGTGATATACAAACTCTTGTTCAGCTTAAAACAATCGGGGGCCACTCTGTCACCACGGTAATAACCAACGACAGCCTGGAAAGACTCGGTTTAAAGACGGGCAGGCTGATCACGGCTGAGGTCAAGGCACCGTGGGTCATTTTGCAGAAGGGAGTTGGAGAGCCCGAATGTACTGCCGAAAACCGTTTTAAAGGCTCAATCGCCCGGATTAACAAAGGCGGAGTCAACACCGAATATGTCGTCCGTATCCAGGATGGGACCGAGCTATGTTCGGTTGTTACAACGGAAAGCAGCAACCGCCTTAATATTCAAAAAGGCGATAAGGTTTGGGTGTTGTTCAACTCTTTTTCAGTTGTACTGCATGCCGATTGACAGAAATTGAGGGATTTTCCTGCTCCTGAAGAGAGATATGATTAGCGCTCGCTGTTTTTATTAGAAGCCATTTCAAAACCTCGGATCAGGTCTGAGAGCAAGGCGCAAGCCGATGAAAAAGTGCAGCATACACTTAGAGTATGTGAGCATTTCGAAGAGGCTTGCAACATAGCTGTCAGGCATCAGACGGGGTTTTGAAATGGCTTCTAAGAATTTTGTGAAGATCAGCCTGAATTGTTTTGAGAGAAGACTCAACCACGCTTTGCGGCTGTGCCCGAAGAACATCCATATCTTTCAGGCCGCTTCCTGTCAGCATTATTACAACGGTGTGATTGGAAGAAATTTTTCCCTGTTCGCGCAATTTTTTCACAGCCCGCAGCGAGGTGGCTGTGGCCGGTTCGACAAAAAATCCGGCACGTGCCAACATTCTCTGAGATTCAATGATTTCATCCTCGGCGACATCTTCGGCGAGCCAGCCGTGCCGGTGTGCTTTCTGAACAATTTCATCTCCTCCCGCGGGATTGCCGCTGGTTATCGCCTCAGCTATCGTCTTAAAATTGGAGAACGGAATGATGTGATTTTTCCCCTGTTTGATTGCACTGACAATGGGGCTATTATTCGCAGCCTGCACAACAATCATTTTCGGGAGCCGTTCGGTTAGCCCTGCTTCACGCAATTCCCTGTATCCCTTGAAAATTCCCCGTATATGTCCGCATGCCGATGTCGGCACCGCAATGAAGTCGGGAACTGTCCGGTTCATTTGTTCGAACATTTCAAACGCCGTCAGCTTATAACCTTCGGCACGTATAGGACCGTTTCCGGAAACAATACGGAGGGAAAATTCTTTTGCCAGACCTAAAATTGTATTTTTCATCAGCGAATAATCGAGCGCCCCGACCTTCAGTACAGTGGCGCCATGGACATTCATCGCAAGAATTTTCTCAACCGGTGTGAATGACGGGACAAAGACAAGAACATTCAATCCGGCACGTGCCCCGTAAGCAGAGAGTGAATGGCCCATATTTCCGGTCGAAATTGTTGCCGTTACTTTTTCCTTCATCTCTTTTGCCATCCAGACACAGCAAAGCGATCCGCGGTCCTTGAAACTCCACGTAGGATTGACCGTTTCATTCTTTAGAAGAAGATTCTCGATCCCGGTATGAGATGTAAGCAGTTTTCCGGCCTGGATAAGAGGCGTATTCCCTTCACCCAGAGACACTCCTGAATCGACTGAAGAGAACGGGAGGAAGTCTGCAAATCGCTCCCAGAGAAATCTTCCCGGTTGTATTTTTGCTCCGGTAATTCCGGGAACAACGACTTCGAGTGATTCTCCCTCTGCAGTAAACTCCTCGATTAGATCAAACGGAAATTCCTGTCCGCTTAATGTCGACTGTAATTTAACTGATTTCACATTCATCTCGCTAATACACAGAAGATTGGAATTTGAAAATAGTACAGAATTATGTCGTCGATATCATAATTATTGAGGAAAGGGCAATAATGATTACGGATTGAACCGAAAGAGCAGAGAGTTCACCCGCTGTTTTGTTCAAATAAAACAGGGTAGCCGGTATACCGGCTAACTCTCGATCCTTTTCTGAATGGCAGTAAGCCGTTTAAAATATAATACTAATATTCGCTATATAAAGTCTGGACATCGAATTCTTTCTTGTGCAAGTATATCTTCCTTGAAATAAAGCGTCTAGTAATTTTGACGAGTATTCAATATTTCAAGTGGCAAACAATATTCAGTGGCCGTGCCCTTTTAACCAAGATCTTTTTGTTGACATGCAAGCACCTTTTGCTATAAAATAACTTCGTAAAAATGAGTTCTTATTCGTCCCGGGTACGCCGCGTGAAAAGCATGGGGATAAGTCCCTCAGAATGCATCGTTTCGAAGATACATATATGGTAGATTTATGTCAGTAGCCACCTCCAAAAGACGATTCCAGGCCGTACTTGCCTGTCTGCTTATCCTCTGTCTCTCACCAGCAGCCTTGCCGGCTCAATGGCTGTTTGGTGTGGATAAATCGGGAGCTAGCTCGGAAGCTGTTCTCTATACCCCCAACTTTTCGGACAGTGAGGCTCCACTCCTTGTTAGCGGGACGCCAAACCGGCTCAATTGGTTCAATGGCCAGATTAAGGCTGCTATAATACCCGGGCAGATGCCGGTCGTTTTCGCCCGGAAATCATCACCCTACCTTTTTAACCACGACGCCGACGTTTCACACCGCACAGATCGCACGGCAATTCCCATTAGAGCACCTCCGCTTCACCACTTCTGCTAATCGTGATCAACCCGTAAAAAGTCTAGCCCTAAATTTTCACCCGCAATCATATTGTGTTCCTTAGCTTTTTTCACCCGCAATCGGGTGCGGTGGCAATTTAATTTTCCGGCTTTTTATGAGATCGTCAATCCAGGTTATTATGCTTACCGGGCACGGATCAGAAAATGACAAGAAAGAGGCTCTATCTCTCGGCGCTTTCGGGTATCTTCAAAAACCTATCCAGATAGACGAGCTTGAAAGGCATATAATTAACGCGCACAAATTCGCGACAGAAGACGGATGAACATATAATTAAGGAGTGCAATCAATGAAAATCAAAGTCCTGCTTGTTGACGATGAGAAAGCATTTATTCAAACTCTGGCGGAGCGTCTTAAGATAAGAGATTTCAGCGTACAAACCGCATTTGACGGTGAGGAAGCTCTTTCCAAAATTAAAGAAGAGGATTTTGACGTTGTGGTATTGGACGTAATTATGCCCGGAAAAAACGGAATTGAAACCTTAAAAGAGATAAAGAGCCTGAAACCTCTTGTAAATGTAATAATGCTTACCGGACATGCTACGGTTGAAACGGCCATAGACGGAATGAAAACCGGAGCCTTTGATTATCTTATGAAACCGACCAATACGAATGATCTCGTCGGCAAAATAAAAAAGGCTTACAAAATTAAGGCTGCACATGACGACCGGATCCGTAAGGCGGAAATCAATAAAATTATTAAAAACCGTGGCTGGTAATATACCGCTTTATCAGTTAACCTGCCGATTTGAAAAGTTTTTAGCATATTTAAGGAGATTTTATATGAAATCAATATCCGTTAAGGAAATAATGGTTCCCTTAGCTGAATACGCAACCGTTTCGGAAGATGCCACTTTGTTTGAGGCTATTATA
>JAHJJB010000096.1 GCA_018823005.1 Pseudomonadota bacterium
TGCGGAAAGGGCAAGAGAAAGTTCGGAAGTTTCTGCGATTGTCACCCAGGGCTCATCTGAGACACATCGGACACCCTGTCCCCTGACTATAAATTTTTTCCATGACCTGCTTATTCGCTTCTGAGCCTCTATGCCTGTGATGGCTCCGGTCAGGACAGGATAGAACCAGTCCATTGAGAAACGCGATTTGGTCATATTGAAGAGATATGGCTTATTCCTTATAGCATCTCCAAGCTTTGTCAGCGAATCTGCCCATTCAGGCATTTCGCGGCCAAGTATCTGTGAAACTGATATAGCGCATTTGAGGCTCATATATATCGAACTTGAGCCGGTTAATAAAGCCATTGGATCTGTTTTATCTTCGGGGCTAATTGCCCAGTATATTTCTCCGCCCGGTGCCTGCAGCCTGATTGTAAAATCTATTGCCCGCCTGACAGTATCCCACATCTTATTAAGAAAACCTTTATCTCCGGTTATCAGATAATAATGAAGAACTCCAACCGCAACATATGAAGCCATATTTGCCTCACGGGTTTTGTCTTCGGGGGTACCATTCATGTAAGATGAAAACCAGCTTCCGTCTGAAAGCTGCACACGTGAAAGCCACTCAAAGGCAAGTTGCGCCTCTTTAAAGCACCCTCCTATGGTCAGCCCCATCGCTGCTTCCACATGATCCCACGGGTCTGTTTTCTGGCCGTCACACCAGGGAATTTCACCGCTTTCCCTCTGTGTCGATGCAATCAGGTCGGCAATTGCATAAACGTTAATAGAAAGATCCTGTTTGATTTTTGAGAACTTAAATTCCATCTTTTCCCATTCTGTTGTTATTTTAAAGAGGTCTTGAATAGACCAAAAACCTGATTTCAAGCAAGAACATTTTTTAATTAATAATTATGGTATTTTAAAAAGGTAATTTTTCACACAAGGCACAAAGGCACTAAAAAAGACCTGTTCAAAACATTCAGGTTTATCTTTGTGTTCTCCGTGATCTTTGTGTGAGAATGAATTTTTTTTAAGCCGTCAATCATGGTCAAAAAGGTATCCGACAAGCCTGAGACTTTTGAAGTAACGTGGTTTCTTGGGGTCAACCTCGAAATATTTTCTGAAACGGACTATAAAATTATCCACTGTCCTTGTTGTGGTTATACCGGTATATCCCCAACCTATTTCAAGAAGCTTTCTTCTCGAAAGAGGTTTTCCCCTGTTTGCGATAAAAAGTTTCAGTAATTTGATCTCCTGTTCCGTAAGAACTATTTTTCCGACTCTGCACAATGCAGTCGATTTTTCGAAATCAATTGTGTTGTCTCCAAAAGCATATACCTTATCGCCGGAACTATCTGTTTTTACTTTTAAATTCTCTTCTTTAATTGACCAGGAGACTCTGACAAGCAGCCGCTCAATCCTAAGTAGAAACTCCTCCAGGTTAAAAGGCTTTGAAAGATAATCATCAACACCGCATGAAAGTCCCTTTATTCTGTCATCCGGCTCTGCTTTTGCCGACAGTATTAAAATCGGAACCTTTTCATCCTCAAGGCGAATCCTTTGAAGGACGGACAACCCGTCTATTCCGGGAAGCATAATATCCAGCACAATAAGATCCGGCTTCAACTCACTCCATTTCCTGAGGCCGGACAACCCGTTTTCAGCCACACTCACATCATACCCCTGAAGAGAAAGATTCAGCTTAAGCCCTTCAGCTATATGAATGTCATCTTCTATAACAAGGATGCGCTTTCCTCCGGAACTCTTCATAATTTCCTTCAATATTTTTTAATCTTCCCTGCCAAACCGGATAACAAATGTATTATTATACTGTATTGCGACTTATTTAGGCAATATCAGCGTAAAAACAGATCCTTTCCCGCTTCCCTTGCTTTCAGCGACTACTTTTCCCCTATGGATTCGCGCTATATTCTGAACTAAATGAAGACCAAGCCCGCTTCCTTTTGCCGTCATATCCTTATACTGCCCGATCTGGTAAAATTTTCTGAAAATCTTTTTTATCTGGGTCTTTTCAATGCCAATACCGTTGTCTTCAAATTTTATGAGAATTTGTTGTTTTTGCAAGTCAAAAGAAACATCTATTCTCGGTTGTTTTGAATCATTGTATTTAAACGCATTTGTCAAAAGGTTCATAATAAGCATTTCAAAAAGATAGCGGTTAACCTGTTGTCTAAATGGTTTCCCTGAAGATTTATGCACAGCTATCTCGCATCCCGGGAAAAGATGTTTGTTTGTCTCACAAAAGGACTCCACGACTGCAACGAGATCCAACTCTATAAACCCGCCCTTAAAGCTTTTGCTCTCAATCCTGGCAAGATCAAGTATCCGCCCGATATTATCCGAAAGCCTTACAATATCATTTATCATGTAACCAATATATTTAAGTTGTTCAGCCCTCGATAACTCGTGCTTTGAAAGAGTCTCAAGAAACAGCTTCAGGGAAGTTACAGGGGTTTTGAGCTCATGAGTAAAATTGTTTATAAAGTTCTGCTGAAGCCGGTATAACTGATAAGTCTTAAGATTATACACGAATATGGTAAATATCCCGAGTAGTATTATACCGACAAGAAGGGATAATACCAGAATAACTACCCATGTGCGTGATTCAAGAACAACCGACGGCTCAAGGTTAAACCGTGCAACAACGGCCTCAAGACCCGTGCTGACCTCCATATACCAATAAATAAACAGGAAAAGCGAGGCGGCCAGCGCCAGAACGGAAAAAATAAAAACAAAAATCGGATAAAACCATTTTGACTGGTCCATAATATAACAAGTTACTACAACACCTTACCTTTTATGTCAACGCCCGAATATTTAGTTTTTTTTAACCCCGCTTTGCCTTTGTAAAACTTTTGTAAAATTTCAGATTGCTGTTTTTTTCCCTGCCGATTTAAATTATCATTAATACAAATTATGATGGCTTTGTAAAAAGTCATTCTGCTGTGTTAATTCACTTTTCGTTAAATAGTCCATGTGAAGGGCATACAATGAAAAATATTTTACTTGTATATCCCGAAGTTCCAGGCAATACATACTGGAGCTTCAAGCATGCACTGAAATTCGTGCATAAAAAAAGCGCTATGCCTCCGCTCGGGCTCATTACCATAGCAGCTCTTATTCCTGATAAATATAATCTCAGACTTATAGATATGAATATCGGACCTCTTATAGAAAAAGATATTCTCTGGGCGGATGCGGTATTTATATCTGCGATGACCATCCAGAAAGAATCTTTTATGAAAGCTGTTTCGGTCTGCAAGCGATTTAATGTTCCGGTTGTTGCAGGCGGCCCTTACCCGACTTCAAGCTATAAAGAGATACAGGATGTAGGTCACTTTGTTCTTGGAGAGGTCGAAGAGACACTGAAAACATTCCTCGACGATTATGAGAACGGGTCCGCAAAAAAAATATATCTCCCAGGCAAACGGCCCGACCTTTCAAATTCCGCAACACCAAGGTTTGATCTTCTTGACATGAAAGCCTATTCCTCGATGTCTATTCAATATTCAAGAGGATGTCCCTTCAAGTGTGAATTCTGTGATATTTGGATATCATACGGGAACAATCCGAGGTTGAAATCAAGTAATAATATTATTCTTGAGCTTGAATCTCTTTACAAGCTTAAATGGCGTGGCCCTGTCTTTATTGTTGACGATAATTTCATAGGAAACAAAAACCGTGTAAAAAACGATTTGCTTCCGGCTCTGACTGAATGGCAAAAAAAGCATGACCATGTTTACAGATTTTTCACCGAAGCAAGCATAAATCTGGCAGATGATGAAGAGCTTATGAACGGGATGAAAGATGCTGGTTTTAATGAAGTCTTCATTGGGATTGAAACACCTTCCAGAGAGTCTTTGAAGGAAACCGGAAAATTCCAGAATATTAAAATCGATTTAAATAACGCCGTACATAAGATCCAGCAGCATGGAATGGGAGTCATGGCAGGTTTCATCATCGGGTTTGACAGTGATGCTGAAGACATATTTGACCGGCAGATATCTTTCATACAAAAAGCAGGTATTCCCCAGGCCATGGTAGGTCTCCTGATCGCTCTACCCGGTACAACTCTTTTTTCGAGATTAAAAAAGGAAGACAGAATAAAGAGTGACTCCATCGGGAACAATACACATTCAATGCGCACTAACTTTACAACAAAAATGGATAGCGCCAAATTAAAAGCTGGCTATAAAAAAGTCTTGAATTATATTTATGACCCGAATTTAAAAAATTATTTCGCCAGGTGCAATGTCCTGCTTGACAACATCGGGGACACGCCGTTTTTTCAGAGAAAAGTGCGCCCTGAAGATATAAGGATTTTTTTTGGTTCCTTTTTTCGCCAGCCCTTTACGCGCTATGGCCTCCATTATTTAAGATTTGTGGCAAGAAATCTTATCAGGCATAAAAAGACATTTGCTGAAGCTATACGGTTTGGCATAATCGGGCACCATTTTCATACCATCACAAGGGAAATGATTAAAATGGATAAAATTCAGTCTTCCCTTGAGATATCCTACTTCAAATTCCGCGAACAGATCGAGAAATATTCAGAATCAGTTATAATTAATTCCAAAGAGACTCTCGGGCAGGCCAGACTCCTGTTTGAACAAAGCAAAAAATCCTTTGAATTACTCAGAAAAAAAGCACTCAAAATTGACGCCGGATTTCGTGAACAGGCAATAAAGAAGTTTAATGAAGTTTCAAAAAAATCGGAGGATCTGTTTAAGGAATTCGAACATACATTGTTGATCGATTCATAGCATATTTTCTGTTTTATATCTATATTATAAGGGATACAAATTATGCTTAGTTTTTTGCCGGCGACTCTTCGCGGAGTTTTATCGCTTCTTCTTTATACATTCAATACCGTCTTTTGGACAACCCTGCTTTTTGTTGTAGCATTTTTTAAATTAATCATGCCCTTCTGGAAAAAGCATTACACCTTGCTCTTAACTTTCATTGCAGACAAGTGGATTCTAATCAATACGTTTAACCAGAAGCTTATGAACAATATAACATGGGATGTTAAAGGACTTGAAGGTCTTAAGCAGGACGGCTGGTACCTGGTTTTGGCCAACCATCAGTCCTGGACTGACATACTTGTTCTGCAAAGAATTTTTCACAGGAAAATACCTTTTCTGAAATTTTTTCTCAAGAAAGAACTGATATGGGTTCCGTTTTTGGGAATTGCATGGTGGGCTCTTGACTTTCCTTTCATGAAGAGATATTCCAAGGCATTTCTTGATAAGTATCCACATTTAAAAGGAAAAGATATAGAAATTACCAGAAAGGCCTGTGAAAAATTTAAAACACTTCCTGTCTCCGTGATGAATTTTGTTGAGGGAACCAGATTCACCCCTGAAAAACATAAGAGGCAAAAATCTCCATATTACAACCTGCTGAACCCCAAGGCGGGAGGAGTTGCTTTTGTTCTTTCGGCGATGGGCGAGCAGCTGCACCAGATAGTAAATGTCACAATTGTATATCCGGATGGAACAAAGAGCTTCTGGGATTTTATATGCGGAAAAATCGGGAAAATCAAAGTAAGGGTTGAAACCCTCCCGGTTAGCGGGGAAATAATCGGAGATTATGTAAACAATTCTGAATTCAGGGAAAATTTCCAGAAATGGATTAATTCTGTCTGGCAGCAAAAGGATATGCGAATTGATTCAATACTAAAATCATGAAGTTAATTCTATCTGTTACACCATTAAAACATCTTCTTTTCATTCATAATTCTGGGCACATATAGTAAATGTCATAAATATGCTTCTGATATAAATAATTTAAAAAACTCAGACCAACTCCCGGATATTGCATCAGGTATCGCTCATATAGGTTTCTTTTTGAAACATTTCCTTCTTGAAATAAATCTTGACATATCAGTTATATTGACATAGTTCTTTTGCAAGTATCTTTTCACTTACATGCTTGTAAGATGCCGCATTAGATATGCTTATCTTCAAACGGGAAATGTATATTATTTGAAATTACCAAATGGAGAAGGTTCTTAAATATTTCCACGAGTATCCTTGTAGAGATTTTAATTCTATCAGATGATTTAAGTTGTTTTAATTAATTCTAAAACCTGTTCAGCAGCTGATTTTTCATTTATTGCTCCGTTCTATAATAACTTTTAAAAGCCGTATTCTATCAGTCCAAATACTTTTAGCTGAAGTAATTCGAAGCAGTAAAACAAATATGGGCATTTGGATTTCCGAATAACCGGATTCCAAACAAATTTGAAAGGAGGTAATATATGGGGTTCAGATTTTCAGATTTGGTTGTTCCAAGACACATGCATAAAAATCCCGAACTTCGTAAAGAAGGGGCAGCGATGCTGAAAGACACAACCATTCTTGCTAAAATGGCGGAAATAGATATTGATGAGGGTGTTCGTCAGGCTGCTGCAAAAAGGCTGGCGGAATTAAAAGACATGAAAGGCGCTTCCTGATAGCCCTTGTTTATTAACAGAGACCTTTTCATAACACTCCGTTAAAGGGCCCGGGCGGGGTGTGGCTAATGTAAGTTATTGAAGCTTCCAGCTGCAAGTCAGCCGCGGCGGACCTCCGGCTGGGAATGCGCTCGCCGTTTCGGTTCAAAGCTCACGCTACAGTGAGGTTCTATTTTACCTCCTGTATTTTCTATAGCCGGCAAGAACCCAGATTAATCCCCATCCAAGAAAAACAGGCCCTATTCCGATATACAGGAAAAGAAGCAGATTCTCGTTCCACGGCTGAAAAAACAATGCCGCCCCGGTAGCCCATAAAATGGAAACGAATATTGCAAGGCGCATGCGGCCCGAAACAATAATGCTTTTTGGGTTTGATTTGACAAATTTTATTTCCTGTCTTTTCCCCTTCAGCCTGGGTAGAAAAAATATTGCAAATGCAATTAAAGCCACTACAA
>JAHJJB010000097.1 GCA_018823005.1 Pseudomonadota bacterium
AAACCTCGGTTCTACGAGCATGAAAGGTAGCGATGTCAAGGGAGCCATAGTTAACACGGCAGCCGGTCAGGCAGTGACGAATGTTGCACTTGGGGCAGGGAATAAGGCAAGCCTTGGTGCAGTTGACATGCAGGGAAGCAGTGTAAAGGGAGCTATAGTTAATACGGCAGCCGGACAGGCGGTCACAAATGTGGCTCTTGGCAAGGATAATAAGGCAAAACTTGGTGCAGTTGACATGAAGGGGAGCGAGGTTAAAGGAGCCATAGTTAACACGGCAGCCGGTCAGGCAGTGACGAACGTTGCACTTGGTAAAGACAACAAGGCTAACCTTGCTGCTGTTGAAATGAAGGGCAGCAGCATGAAGGGCGCCATTGTTAATACTGCAGCCGGGGCAGCTGTAACGAACGTTGCGATTGGTCAAGGCAACAAGGCAAACCTTGCCGCTACAGAAATGAAAGGCAGCAGCATGAAGGGTGCGATTGTGAATACTGCTGCGGGCGGAGCTGTGACAAATGTGGCTATTGGAAAAGATAACAAGGCGAGCCTGGCCTCAACAGAAATGAAGGACAGCAGCGTGAAGGGTGCGATTGTGAATACTGCTGCGGGCGGAGCCGTGACAAACGTTGCTATTGGAAAGGATAATAAGGCTAATCTTGCTGCTGTTGACATGAAGGGAAGCGATGTAAAGGGAAATTTAGTTAATACCGCTGCTGGCGGGGCTGTAACAAACGTTGCAATAGGCAAGGGGAATAAGGCTAACCTTGCCGCTGTGAACATGGAAGGCAGCAGTGCCAAGGGGAATATAGTTAATACTGCGGCAGGCGGAGCTGTGACAAACGTTGCAATAGGCAGTAACTCCAAGGCGAATCTATCTTCTGTGAATATGAAAAACAGCAGCATGAAAGGAAATATTGTCAACACTGCTGCTGGCGGGGCCGTGACTAACGTTGCAATAGGCAGTAATTCCAAGGCAAATTTATCGTCAGTTAACATGGAAAACAGCAACATGAAAGGAAATATTTCAAATACAACAGTTGGGGGAGTTGTAACAAATGTTGCTGTTGGCAGCAATACCAAGGCAAATCTGGGTTCTGTGGATATGAAAAACAGCAGCATGAAAGGAAATATCTCCAACAGGGCGGCCGGAGGAGTGATGACGAATGTTGCGGTGGGGAGCAATTCAAAGGCAAATCTGGGTTCCGTTGTTCTTGAAAACAGCAATGTTAACGGAAATATCAGTAACAGAGTCAGTGGCGGGGTTGTAACAAATGTTGCCGTTGGATCAGGAAGCGAAGCTAACTCCGGTTCTGTTATTATAAAAAACCGTGGTTCCGGTGGCGCTGGCACTAATTCGGGTACCGGGCTTGTTATTAACGACGTCAGGGTTCCTTTTGGAGGAATGGGCGTGGCTAATACGAATGTGGCTTTAGGGGGCACATCCAATAAAAATTCAGTTGTTAAAAAATAAAAAGAGGTCTGAATTTTTTCTGATTTGATTTAATGTGCGGGTTGATTATCTGATCGGAAAAGAGAATGCAAAAGCGACTGGAATAATTGATAATAATATCAAACTCATGTATTAGCATGGAAAGGAGTTCATAAATAACCAAAAAGAGGGCCATGTAAGTGAGTGAATTGTTCACATAATAAATGTGAAATTCTTCACTGACAAAGATGTTTACGGTATGTTATTATAAACACAAAATTGAGGTTGGTTCTATTCATTTAACAAGAAAGCAACAAAGGAGGCAACAAAATGAAGAAATTATTTTTAGTTATGGGTGTTCTTTTGATTTGTGTTTCATTGGCTTATGCAGGATCTGACATTAAGGGTGCTGTTATCAACAAATCCGATGTTAAAAATGCAGCCAACGTGGCAATGGGCAAGGACGCTACAGCCCAGATGGGTACAGTTGCCATTAAGGATTCCCAGGTAAAGGGCGCTGTTATCAACAAATCCGATGTCAAGAATGCAGCCAACGTGGCAATGGGCCAGGGCGCAACAGCCAACATGGGCACAGTGGACATGAAGGGCTCACAGGTTAAGGGCGCCGTTATCAATCAGTCCAAAGTAGAGAATGCAGCCAACGTAGCAATGGGCAAAGGCGCAACAGCCCAGATGGGTACAGTGGCACTTAAGGATTCGAATGTAAAGGGTGCTGTTATCAACAAATCCGATGTCAAGAATGCAGCCAACGTGGCAATGGGCAAGGGCGCAACAGCCAACATGGGCACAGTGGACATGAAGAACTCAACCGTAAAGGGCGCCGTTATCAATCAGTCCAAAGTAGAGAATGCAGCCAACGTAGCAATGGGCCAGGGCGCAACAGCCCAGATGGGCACCGTATCCATGAAGGATTCGAATGTAAAGGGTGCTGTTATCAACAAATCGAATGTCAAGAATGCAGCCAACGTGGCAATGGGCAAGGGCGCAACAGCCAACATGGGTACAGTGGACATGAAGGGCTCAACCGTAAAGGGCGCTGTTATCAATCAGTCCAATGTAGAGAATGCAGCAAATGTGGCAATGGGCAAAGGCGCAACAGCCAACACGGGTTCAGTTGTAATCAAATAGTTGTATTTTATTGCTAAACAATTTAATTAGATGATCAGGGTTGTGGTTGTGTACCGCAGCCCTGATCAAAGCTAGTTGATTGAGCATAAGAAACTTTGGATATTCTCATGCAAAGTGTTTAAAAAGCCCTCCCGGCTAGTTTGTTTTTTCGTATTTTATTTATAGTGTTTTGTTGGGGCATAAAATTTTTTTATAATCAGACAAAGAAGAGTCAACTGTTAAGACATCAAAGCATTAAATCAATTTGCACCACCGAGAGTAAGGGGGGCATATGTGTAAGAAATGGTTCATAATAGTATGTGTTATTATTATTCCGGCTATGATTACTGGATATAGCTGGGGGGAAAGTGATCTTGAAGACGGTATTTCAACAGCTACTGATGAAGGAATTCATACTGATGATGAGTTGGGCAAGAAGGATAATAATATTAACTTTATTGTTCTGGAAGCAATGGCCGCAGCTAAAATGAAAGCTAAAAAAGGTGACCAGGCCTCTAAAAGCAGTAGCGGTGACATAACGGGAGATAAGAATGAGAACAGTGTTGTAGTAGGAGCTGGCTCTCAAACTGGAAATATATATAATATTCAGGTTATGAAATAATTCGTGTCGGATTAATATAAACGATGAATTAACTGAAATCTGCAATTGCATAAAAATGTATTTATAGAGGGGGAAAATGAAACAAATATTTTGGAATAAACAGACCTGCCGGAAGATGCAAATTGTTTTGATAATCATATCATTTTCCTTGCTTCTGGTTTCCTGCGCATCGGTTGATCCGGCAAAAATTGATGTTGAGCTTAAAACTGCCCCGCCGACTTCACAGGTAACCTCTTTCACACAGGCACTGGCAGATCTCGGATTAATGACAGAAATATACAATGTTGACGTTGTAAAAATTCAGAGCAATCCCATTGGGGATAACACCGGAACAGCCGGAGCCACAGGAGGGGAAATACCAAGGGATATCACAGAGATGTTAAAGAGTACCCTCAATTCAATAGGTGGTAATGTGATTTTCATTCCTTACGACCCTTCCTTTATTCAAAACCAGATGGTGACCGGCTATTCAAGTTTTGATGACAAACTTATTCCTGATGTTGTAATAAGCGGGGGCATTACTGAATTTGACAGAGGATTGGAAACAAGGGGCGATGGTACAGATGTCAGCGCCGGCGCTGAGTTTACAGGTCTTCCCAACTATCTTCCGTCAAAAGAGATTAAGTTGAGATATGGCGATACATCAAAAAGCGGGCTGGCAAGTATTACCCTTGATTTTAACCTTCTTGATTTTAGAACAATGGCGGGTATCCCCAGGATGAATACCGTCAACAGTATGAAGGTATCAAAGGCAATGGGCGACAAAGAACTGGGAATAAGCCTTTTCGGGCAGACGTTTGGAAGAAAGGGCTCCATTAAAAAAGTTCAGGGAAGGCATGCAGCTGTGAGGCTGCTTGTTGAGTTAAGCATGATCCAGGTTGTAGGAAAATATAATGGCCTTCCCTACTGGCGTTTGCTTGGTGAAGATGCTCAACCTGATCCGGATGTCGAAAGAGCTATCAAGAAATTTTATTTTAAGTTGGCTGATCCTGAAAGAATTTTTAAAGTACAGGAATGGTTATATCTTCACGGGTACGAAGTTCAGCTGAATGGTGTTATGGATCAGGCAACGATGGCTGCATTACAGAAACTTGACGGCAGCTATAAGCCCGGAAGTCAAATTGATGAAAACCTTTTCCTTAAAATATATGTCTCCATTCCTATTAAGGAAAGCACTTTGGGGAGAAGACAGTATCTTACAAGACTTATGGGGCAGGAACCAGCAGCTGCACAGACCAGCACTGCACCTCCTCAGGCAACGCAGCAGCAGGCACAAGCCCAGGCAGCTCCTCCTGCTGCAGCAAAACAACAACAACAGCAGGCAGCTTCTGCTCCTCCAGCTGCCGTGGCAAAACAGCAGCAGGCAGCTCCTGCCCCAAAGGCAGCCGCTGTCGTCAGCAGTGCGAAGAAAAAGAGTTCTATAGGCAGAATACTTACGGATGATGAATGGTAAGATAACGATTAATGAAGAAGAAACAAAAGAATTACTTGAGGTTTATTATAATAATCTGCCTGCTTCTGCTTTTTTCTGTTTCATCATCAACAGCAGGAAACAAGAAAAAGGTGGAAAACAGAACTCAGGAGATGGATGACCTCAACAAACAGATGGTCGGTCAAATCCCAAATCTGCCAAAAAATGGAAAAGTTGATGCAAAAGCGAGAGTTACCAATGAGGGTGGTAAAGTAATTTTCGATATCTATCAGGTAAAAACAGCTGTGAAGGAAGAAAGTATGAGTTTTGGTGGTGAGCGGCAGGAAACAGAAACCAACGAAGTGTTGGCGCCAAATACCACTGGAGGGAAAAAAAAACCATCTGTATCTAAATCTAAATAGAACGTAAATAATAAACCGGAATACGATTCTGCCAATAACGAAAGCAAGAGGTGAAAAATGGCCAGGAAATACTCCAAAGAAGGAGGGGGCAGTTATATGATATCAAGACTCATTAAGGCTTTGCCTGTTTTAATTGTTTGTGTTGCTTTGTTTGTGCCAAACGCATGGGCTGGCAATAAGAAAATGATGGCTATCATGGCGGCAAAAAATGATGCTATGAGGGGACTTACCGAGCAGGTATACGGACTGAAAGTCCGCTCTTCGGAAGAAGTGAAAAACATGACGGCGGACAGTTATGTCGGAAAGACAGATTCAAAGACATCTGCCACTTTATCGGGAATTAAGATTACGGATGTAGTTTATGATTCTCAGAAAGATATTGCCAAGGCCACAGCAACAATGACAGCCAGTGAAATAGTGAATATAGAGGGCGCAAATGTGGCTTTGAACGGCAAGGTGTTCAAGCATGTCGGCTTCGGAACAAGCTCTCCCTCCAGTGCAGGTCCTCTCAAGGCCCTGAGGGCAGCACAGATTGATGCATATAAGCAACTGGCCCAGCAAATTGCCGGTTTTACCCTCGAAAGCCAGACTTCTGTTGAAAATTACATGCTTAAGTCGGATCTTATACAGACAAAAGTGCAGGCATCTCTTGCTCTTTCCGAGATAGTCGATTTTGGATGGGATAATTCCGGCGATGCATATGTCAAGATGGTTTTAAGGGTTGATGAAGTAGCGGCAATGCTCGGTGAAGCTGTTGTCGGTGCCGGTGAAGTTATAGAGGTAGAAGGTCAGGGTGCTATTCAGGATGATTTCAAGAAAGCTAAGGCTGCAACCAAAAAGCCTTAACCTGGCTTCATATAATTTCTGTCAATCTGTATCTTTTAACTTTATATTTATCCCCTTCATTTCCCTCATTATGCAGAGGTGCAGAGAAGGGGATTTTTTTTAACTTATTATTTGCCGGAAAGGAGATTATGCAATGAAAGATAAGCAGCTTTGGACTGAAAGAGCCAAGTTTTTTCTATTAGGAATAGCTGTTGTAACAGGCATCTTGTTTTTAGCCGGCGCCGATTCGCTTACTCCTCCTCCGCCTAATTATGGGAGATTTCAAATATCATCATGGGCAACTTCTTTTGGAAACAATTCAGGAGGAGTCGGGGCTTTCGTTGTTGACACCATTACAGGGGAGACGAAAACAGTATACAGCAGAATATACGGATCTCCTGATGAAGGAAAGCTTATTAAAAATGATCTGAAGAAACCCTTTATTGCCATAGATTAGTTGCAGGATCTCCGGTTTCTGAAGGCAGTGGCTTCAACCGATGGCAATTATTTAGAAATGGAGGCTGTATGAATCCAAAAAAAAATTTATGGATGTTATTCCAATTGATTGTATGTGTAATAATTTGGGGAGGCAGTCAAGGTGTTGCCGGCGGAGTTACAATAAACATAGGGGGCGGGAGTGTCGGGAATGTATCTATCGATGGAGGAGTGGCACGCTCGGGCGGCAGCGGTTGCGGCGATGGTATTGAAGGAAACGGCATTGCAAAGAAGGAAATCAGAAAAGTTGATATTTTCAGCTCTGTAGAGGTCGACGGAGCCTTTAATGTTTATATAGAGTGCCGTAAAAAACAAAGCCTTGAATTGAGCGGTGACAGTAATATCCTTCCCCATATCATTACAAGGGTGAAGGGAAAACCCCTCCAAATTACAACCGGCAAGACTATATGCCCGAAAGTACTGCTTGAGGTCAGGATATCCGCCGATAATATAGAGAAGGCGATAGCTTCCGGTGCTGTTGACCTTTCAATTTCAGGGGTAAATAACAATAATCTGGATATCGGGGTGGATGGCGCAGGCGATATCAAAGCAGCCGGGAAAACAAAGAACTTCAAGATTAATGTATCCGGATCCGGAGATGTGAAAGCAAAAGATCTTAAAGCCGAAAATGTTGAAGTATCGGTTAATGGAGCCGGCAATGCAGTCGTGTACGCTTCCAGGAAGCTTAAAGCGGAAATAAATGGGGCCGGGGATATAAGTTACTACGGAAATCCTAAAGAGGTATCTGAAAATATTTCAGGTGTAGGAGATATCATAAAAAAATAAGGTCGATTAGTTGCTCATCTTATAAATCAAATCATACGGTTCAAAATAATTTCCTCATTTTTTACTCAAGGCTGACCTTTGTCCAAAACCTTCAAATTTCATAAGGAGTATCGTATGAAATCATCCGGAATAATGATTTGCGTGATAATAACAACGCTTCTTTTTGCTGCGCCTGTTTTAGCAAAATCGAATGTAAAAGAGGCTGTTGTAAAAATTTATACAGTCAGCAATGCATACAATTACCATGAACCGTGGCAGATGTGGGGTCAGAAAATATTTAATGGTTCAGGTTGCATAATAAGCGGTAACAGAATATTGACAAATGCTCATGTAGTCAGAGACCAGACATTTATACAGGTAAGGCGTTCCGGTGAGGCAAAAAGATATACAGCCGAACCGGAAATAATAGCGCATGAATCAGATCTTGCTATCCTGAAAGTAAAAGACAATACATTTTTCGAGGGTACGGAACCTGTTGAAATTGGAGAACTCCCGGAAATAAAAGACAAAATAGTTGTTTATGGTTTTCCTGAAGGCGGGGATAAGCTGTCTATTACCGAAGGGGTTGTTTCCAGGGTCGAGCACACCAAATATTATCACAGCAGCGCATATTTGCTTACCTGCCAGATCGATGCTGCCATAAATTCAGGCAACAGCGGTGGTCCGGTTATAAAGGACGATAAAATTATTGGTGTGGCATTTCAAGGTTTGGCAGGGAGGGGATTCGAGAATATCGGATACATGGTTCCTGCGCCTGTAATCAAGCACTTCCTTTTGGATATAAAAGATGGCCGGCACGACGGTACACCGGATATAGGCTTATCCATGCAGAAAATGGAAAATCCTGATATGAGGCGCAAATACCTCATGAACGACAAACAGTCAGGAATTCTGATCAACAAGGTTTATCCGGATTCACCTGCGGAAGGAGTAGTAGAAGCAGGCGATGTCTTGCTATCAATTGAAGGTGAAAAAATCGAAAATGACGGAACGATAGAGCTCAGACAGGGCGAGAGAACTTACTTTGGATATCTAATGCAGAAAAAACAGATAAATGAGTCGGTAAATCTTGAGATGCTCAGAAACGGCAGGATCAGAAACGGTAATATTGTTCTGACAAAACCTGTTGATTATGAGCGATTAGTGCAAAATGAGCGATATGACAAGCCTCCGACTTATTACGTTATCGGAGGGCTTGTTTTTGAGACCCTTACATTAAACTATCTTATGGAATATGGGAGTGAGAAGGACTGGTATTTAAATGCTCCAAAGGAGCTTGTCAATTTTTATATAAACGGGGAGCCAACAGAGGAACAAAGGGAGATTGTTGTCCTTGTCAAGGTCCTTGCAGATGAAATAAATGTGGGTTACCATGATTTTGTGGATGCCGTTATATCTTATGTTAATGGGGTGAAAATATCAAGAATCGGTGATCTCGTAAAGGGGTTTGAAAATAACAAAGGCAAATACCATGTTATTGAAGATATTCGTGGTTTCAAGATGGTTCTCGAAGGAAAGAAGGTTGATGAAAGCAGGAATAGAATATTAAAAAAATATAAAATCGGTGCAGACAGGTCAAAAGATTTAACGGCTTTTTAAAAGAGATGTTAAAACTTACTTGTTTACAAATTCTATCACAACATTCTGGATATCAGTGGTGTTCCCGATATTTGCCGATGTTTCAAATATGCCTGCCTTACCACGGGGAAAGGGCCTGTTTTTATTTACATCGGTCTCGACTGAATGAACCACTGCACCCTTCTTGTTTTTAAAATATACAATTACATACCCTTTTACAGGGGAGTGGCCTAAATTCTTGACCTTTCCGGAAACAAGCACATTATTACCATCTTCCTGCAGTTCAGCGACAAGGTCCTCTATTTCATAAACTGGAGCAGAAAAAGTGAGTGTTCCGGTACGTACTACGCTTCCTCCAAGAACATTACCCGCCAAAAGAAGAGTCGCGATAAGAACTACAGGAAGAAGAAATCTTATTTTCATGAACCTCACCTATGTAAATATCTTTAATTTGCGGCTAAAAAAGCTGTCTGCGTTATCTGTAAAGACTAAATCCCATAAGATAATATATTCGCTTTATTAATACAGTTCCTTGTAAAAAATGTCAAGCCTGTTACTTTGTGAAATATTACCCAAAAGATATCATAACGCAAGCCGTCAAAAATATTAAAACAGGGTCATTGATTGCAAGAATGGTGTACATGTTTTAATTCTATAAATTACAATAATTTGCTGATATAATTAAAAATAACAATTTATTTATCAGCTTTTTTTACAAGAATCTATTCAGCGGTGCCTCTAATTTTATTATATGTCTGTTATGTACAGATGAAAAGCAGGTTTTTATAGTTTTTACTTTGATTTTTCCTGCTTTATAATGGGACTTGCAACCTGATTACTGTCTGCCGGATCGCTCTTCAAGCCGTCTTTATCCTCTGAAATTATCCTGTAACTGTAGCTTGATTCGGGTTTTAAATCGAAATCTTTATAGCTTGTCTGGCCCATTGACAGTTCTGTTAATTTTGACCATGCCCCGCCGGATAATGCAGAAAATCCACCGCCGCCAGATATGCTTCTGTATACAACATTCGACTTGATATCAGTTTCGGGATTCCTTTCCCAGCCAATAAGTATATGATCCGATCCTGCTGATGCCGACAGCCCTTTAACAGATGCCGGTCTCGGCTTTGTTACGGCCTTGACGCAGGGACTAATTGCCCCTTCAGCCTCAAACAGGTTGAAACTGGTTATTGCATAGAAATAATTTTTACCGTCGTCTAAGGGAGTAAAAGCTTCACCTTTGTCAAGGTAATTATTTGACTTGTAATCCTTGACAGACGCAATTTTTTTCATGTTGTTGTTATCGGGACCGCGGTAAATATTATAGCCTCCGATATCTGTATCTTCTAACGGATTCCATGTAATATTGACAGATTTCACAAGGCCACTGCTGGCTTGAAGATTTAACGGGAAAGCCGGAAGGTCTTTTGTCTTTCCTTTTACTTCATTTGACGGACCGGTTTCTTTTTTTTCGTCGTAGGCGGTGAGATAGTACGTATATTGAGGGCCGTCGGCAAGATCTTTTTCGTCAATAATATTCGTTTTTGTGCCTTCTGAAATAGTCCCGACTTTTTTCCACTCAGCCTTACCGCCTTTTCTGTAGAGATAATAACCCGCCACATTTTCTATCGGTTTCCATGAGAGAATCATTTTTCTTAAAAGATTATCCTTATCAAGCGATAATACGGGGCTTTTTATTGTATCAATTGATATGGGGTCAGAAAGCGGACTTTCTAGACCCTTGTCGTCAGTACTTGCGATTGCATATGTATAGGTTGTGCCGTCATTAAAGTCGCTTTCGTCGAAAACAGTAAAACTTATATCAAACTGTGAAGAGTCTTTTGAATCGATTGTTCCGATATTACTCCATTCATCCGGACCTTTCTGGCGATAGATTTTATATTTTATTATGTTAAACTTTTCCTGTTCATTTTTAAGGCATGGAACAAATTTTATTTCAGTCCTTTTAACATAGCCTCTCCCGCTCATAACCAGAGGAGGATGAGGTCTTTTCTCACCACCATCGACAAACAGTGCAGTGTGGGAGCTTTTTACCTCCGGATCTGTTCCGGCTACAATCCCTATGCGGTAGAAATATGTCAGTCCTTTTTTAACGGTGGAATCTTGAAAGAAGTTGTCTGCGGTTTTGCCAAGGAAATGGAATGGGCCTTCCTTACTCTCAGCGCGATAGACATTGTAGCTTAACGAGGCTTTATGCGTTCTTAATTTCCATGAAAGGCTGACCGCATCTCCTTCGATTTTTGCATTAAGATATTCGACATCTTTTGAAGTCTGAGACTCCATTGAAGCAGCTCCGGCCCTTCTTTTACTGTCTATCAGGGTTGTGCTCAAATCTCTTGAAAAATCAGGAATTTTATGAAGTATGGAATCACGGTCGCGGAAAAGAAGATCCCACTCTTTTACAATTCCCTTGTGCTCAATGTCCATGAGGCTAAGCCGTGTTATTATCTCTGATCCCTTTTTGGTTACATCACCGAAAAGAACGAAATTTATTCCCAGTGCTTTTCCGGCTGCCAAAACCGCTTCATGAGTGTTATCCTGAACAAGTCCGGTTTTGAAAAGCACCTCTTCAATCTCTCTCCTCGGCATCAAGTCAATATCCTTGTCGCTTTCAATGGAAGAAATGAGGGCATGCAGTATTTCTCCATTATATCCCATTGCCTCAATGTTGGTAGCTTTAAGGTTAAATATGGCGAGAGCGTTTCTTTGGGCGTGGGCATAAGAAGATACAATGCATAATAAAAAGAGTGTAATTGCCGGAAAAAAACAGAATTTTTTCATCAACATCTCTTTATCCCTTGTCGTATTATATTCCGGTGAATATTGATGGACTCCTAAAAAGCTAATTTTTCACACGAAGGCACAAAGAGACTAAGAAAGACCCATTGAAAACATTCAGGTTTATCTTTGTGTTCTCCGTGATCTTTGTGTGAGAACGACTTTTTATTTTGCCGGTAAATATTGACGGACTCGTACAAAGTTCATCAACTTACAGATTTACCAATAGTGAACTTTCAGATACGAATTAATCAATTCTCCTTATAGTTGCGGAATATCTCTTCGAGATTCTCAACTGCTTTGATAGATAAAGGGGATCCCTGGGTCATTTTCATTTTTTCATCAAAAATGGCGTCAACAAAGCTTTCGGCAGCCTGAAGTCTTTCCCTGCGTTTAATAAACTGTTCACCTGCCTGAAAATAGGTTTTTTCAAGATTGTTTAAGGGTTTTAAAGCCTCTCTTCCAAGTTCCGCAACAACTTCGCTTGTCATTTTCTGGAGAAGTTCGGTATCAGTTGGAATTACGAGAGGATCATATTTAACATTTGCTTCAGGAAGACCTGCGCTGGCATCATCTTCAACCACTTCTTTGCGCTCTATTGTTCTGACCTGAATGTTTTCCCCTGTTCTGACGTCAACAATCCTGAATGAAAGCTGCACAAACCCCACCTTCTTATGGTTGGAAACAGTGTAATCCTTTTCAGTGTATTTAGGAGTCGTAATTTTTGCCGGTGGTGCGCTTGCCAGCAAGCTTGGTGGGGCATTCGGGTTTTTTGCAATCCAGTTCAGATATGCAATGTTGTCCTGTATTTCGGTCCCGATCTGGTATCTTACCGTTTTTGTTCCCTGTGAAGTAGCCGTTTCAACCTGATACAAAAGGACGCTTCCCATAACAGCGACATCTATGCCGTATACGCGTCCCATCTCTTTTGCTGTCTGCTCGGAGACGACCCCTATCTGCCCGAGCTTCATTTCCTCCAGGATCGATTTTAAGTTTTCCCTTTCTAAAATCTTGATATCCCCACTGGCATTTTTAAAGAGATAGGTTATGAGGTTATTGGCTACTATTATGCCGGCATCCTTGTATCCGGAAGGGCTGCTGAAGTCAAAAACAGCTATTGATTTCTGGACTCTTTGTTTTACCTTGTCTTCCATGGCAAGATTCGTGGAAAAAATTTCCGGATAGTCAGGCTCTACGCTTTTCAGCTTGTTATACCAGAACCAGGCGGAACCGTATTTTTTCTGTTCATTGAATTTGGCGGCCAGTTTGGCTGCCTGGGAGGAAAGCTCGTTACTGAGGCTTCTTAGCTCCTGGCTGTTAGGATCGGCAGCATTTTTCAATGCTGCATCGTAACTTTCAAAAGCCTTAAAAATCCACCCATCGGATATCTGGCTCCTTGCTGTTTGGACGTAATGTGAGCCCAGTTTTTGTGAGACTGTCAAAGCAAGAGCTTTTAAGGATTCATCTTCGGGAGCATATTCAAGGGCTTTGTTGTATGCTTTAAGAGCCTTGGCCCAATTCTGGGCCACAGCAGCATTTTTACCCTGCTCAACAAAATAATTTTTATTGTCTCTTTCTTTTACAAGGGCAAGCAGGTCGAGCGAAGGCTTGTGGTCAGGCTTTAAGGAAACGGCCTCGTTAAGGAATTTTGACGAACCCCTGAAATCATCCTTATCAAAAAGGTATTTGGCCTTATTGTAAAGGGCTTGCGAACCGTTAATGGAAGTTTGGGACATAAGCTGTGATGAATCTTCATAGTTAGGGAATATGCTTTGAATCTGCTGTAAGCTGAAATAGGCTTTAAGCCATTCTTCGGCTGATATGAAGCCCTTTGCCTGTGCATAAAGATTTTTTGTTTCCGAAAGAAGCGAATTTTCGTGCCTGTCAAGTTCGCCGGAGAACTTTTTAACGGAAGGATGGTTAGCGTCGATTTCTTTGGCCTTCGCCAGCTTTGCTTTGGCTGAATTGAGGGATGTCACTGTAACAGGAGACCGGGCACTGATAGCTTTTGAGCCTTGTGATATGTAATCGGATATAAGAGTCTCTTTCAGTTCGGCCAGGGCTTTTTGATACTCTACATTGTTCGGCTCTTTTGAAATGGCCAGCTCGAGGTAGCCAATAGCATCTGTATGTTTCCCGGCTTTGCTCAATTTCATGCCTGTTTCAAACTGTTGTTGTCCGGCGGCGCATGAAAAGAGAAAAACGGCCAGCAATAAGGTTAACCACCTGTAAACAGCCTTTTTAAACATAACTTGCCTCCAATCTTAAATATATTAATTTATGCTGATAATTATTTTGTTTCCTTCAACACTTTCAACTGCCGGATTAAAGTATTTTTTCTTAAAGTAGGACATCTGGATCTCATTAAGCAGATGTTCCGGCCAGCCTTTGTATTTGACATTGAATTCAGCGGTTCCATTCTTAAAGTTTACAAGGTTTGAATCAAGCATACCGCTCACATCCGATTTGAAAATGTTTGATATTTCAAGGGCTCTTGCATGGGAAGGGATTTTTTTGATAACCATGTTTATGTCTCTTTCACTGTAGAGTTCCTTTTCCCATACTTTGACGAGTTTACTCCGAAGATCCGCCCAGATCGAATCAATACAGTGTTTTGCACCATCATCAAGCACTTTAAGCTTGTTTTCACCGGGAAGGGATTTAACAGCGGTTGCAGTGCCCAGTATTTCCCCGTCATCAGGCCGGTAAATATTTGCGCTTAAACTGATTTCGTTTACAGAAAGGTCGATGTTCTGATACGAAGACTGCTTCGATGAAAGCTCAAGAGAGAGACTTACAAGAAGGCCCATCCGGGATTCCTGACCTTTGGAATGCTTATAGACTGTAAAACCGCCTTGTTTCAGTTTATCGGTAAGAAGGGCTGCTGATTTATGGGCAGCGGGAAGGTAACTCTTGTCAGTATCCTGATCGATGAGAATGCTGATACGGGGGTTTTTCTGCCAGCTTAACACCTTTTTAAACCTGTCAAGGTCCTCAATCATTGCAGATGTTTCAACATCCGCTTCTATTAAGACTTCATAGGTTCCCATACCGGTCTTTTTTTCTTCAATAACCTTGATGTTTTTAAGATAACCGGCAGTCCGGCTTAAAATCTGATCTTTTATTACGGTGAAATTTTCAACCGTCGTCTGTGATTCAACTGTGGAGCCTATAGCCTGTTCGAGGGCGGCCCTTTTGGCTTCGTCAATAGCTTTATCCCTTGCGATGAGTTCCCTTCCGGGTTCAAAGAAACTGATCCCTTTGGCCGTTACAATTTTACCTGCAAGGAGAGTGGGAGGGAAAAGCAAAAAAAGGGTAATGCCGATAAGAAATATTAATTTTATTTTCATAGGTAAATTCCAAAAATCATTTAATTTATAGAATTATCTGAGACGATTGGAAGTGTGCCAACACCTTGCGGTAGATACTATTTATAATGGGATTGTGTCAAGCTATAAAATGGATGAAATATATGTCAGATTAAATAGTTGAAGGGCTGAAATCAATTTAATTTCTGGGTCCGGGCAACCGCTTCCCGATATGAAGCGGAATCATATTTAGTTGTAACCATTCGAGTTACCGCAAATGATTATCAGTCTGTGGCACTTTCAACTGTAAAGCCTTCCTTTTCCAAGGCTTTCTTCATGCCGGTTGTTCTGCATGGATAAAGGCGGAAACAGTATGTCCTTTTTGAGCGTTTTGGGTTTGCAGTCATTCCCACACTAATAATATCGCCTCCATTATCGTTTATAATCTGGAGGGCTTTTTTAACAGAACCCGGTTTTTTGCCAACGACTACATCTATCCGTGAACTGGCTGTTAAGATGCCCATCATATTGATGAATGCCCCTAAAATATCGGTTACCGTGATGATGCCGACAAGCTTGTTGCCTTTTACTACAGGCATTCCCCCGATTTTATTTTTGAATATTTTCTGGGCTGCAATTTCAACGTCTTCATCAGGAGCAACGGTTACCGGGTTTTTTATCATCAGGTCATCAAGAGATAGTCCTCCGATCATTGAAGGAATAAGCCCTTGTTTCAGATCGGCAAGAGTCACAAAGCCTTTAAGTATTTTATTCCTCCCGACAACAGGCAAATGGCGAATGGAATTTACCTTCATCAGCCCGATTGCTTCTGAAATGGAGGAATTTTCAGTAATTGTTATCGGGTCCGGGATCATAAGAGATTTGATTTTCATGGCATTTACCTCGATTGTCTGGTTTCTGGCTTATGGTTCGTCGTTCGTTGATCGATTCATGATATGCGATTCACGCCTTTTGCCTTACGCCTCATTCCTAAAACAGGTTCATAGCTGCAGAGGGGTTCTTCAGCCATATAATCGCCTGCTGCCTCATAAGCTCTTGCCCGGCAGCCTCCGCAGACTTTTTTGAATTCGCAGATTCCGCATTTACCTTTAAGCATATCAAAATTTCTCAGAGAAAGAAAGACTTCAGATGAATTCCATATTTTTTCAAAGGAATTCTTTGTCACGTTCCCGCATTCGATGTGCAGGAAGCCGCATGGCTGGACAATGCCTGTGTGTGAAATAAAGCAAAAACCTGTTCCACCAAGGCATCCCCTTGTAACTGCATCAAGGCCGTGAGATTCAAATGTGACGGTTTCCCCGTCTTCTTTTGCCCTTTGCCGCAGAATCCGGTAATAATGGGGTGCGCAGGTCGCCTTGAGCTGAAGAGGAGTCTTCTCCCGCTGGTCGTAAAACCAGTTGAGGGTCTCCTCGTATTCCTTTGCGGAGATTTCCTGATCAATAATATATTTCCCCCGGCCTGTCGGAACAAGCAAAAATATATGGTGTGCGACTGCCCCGAGGCTTACGGCCAGGTTCTGAATAGTTTGAATATATTTCAGGTTCAGCTTTGTTATTGTAGTGTTTATCTGAAATTCAAGACCAGCCTCTTTGGCAAAAGCAATGCCGCGAAGCGCTCCTTCAAATGCGCCTTCCACCCCCCGGAAACTGTCGTGACTCTCTTTTGTGGGGCCGTCAATGCTTATGCTTATTCGTTTGATTCCGGAAGCAACCATTTTTTTTGCCGTTGATTCGGTTATCAGGGTGCCGTTCGGGGCCATTACCATCCTTAAGCCCTTTTTTGTGCCATATGCAGCAATATCAAAAATATCGGGCCTTAAAAGGGGCTCTCCGCCGGTCAGTATGACGATCGGATTTCCGGTATCCGTGATCTGGTCCAGAAGCTTTAAAGATGCCTCGGTGTCAAGCTCTCCGGTATATGGGCCGTTTGTGGCGGATGCCCGGCAGTGAATGCAGGAAAGATTGCAGTTGCGGGTGATTTCCCATGCTACAAGACGCAGGGAAGAAGGTTTCTGGTTTCTGGTTTCCGGTTTGTGGTTCAATTTTCGCCTCTCGCCTCTCGCCTCATGCCTCATGCCTCCTGATCTCCCGTGCTGCTTCCAGGGCAAAATAAGTGAGTATCATGTCGGCTCCGGCCCTTTTGATAGAGATCAGGGTTTCCATCATTACTTTTTTCCCGTCTATCCACCCCATCTGCTCGGCGGCCTTTATCATCGAAAATTCGCCGCTTACATTATACGCGGCTATGGGAAGATCGATTTCTTCGCGGACGCGGTAGATGATGTCAAGATAGGGAAGCGCCGGTTTTATCATTATTATGTCGGCCCCTTCTTCTATATCCATCGTTACTTCCCGTATGGCCTCAAGCCCGTTTGCCGGATCCATCTGGTACGTTCTGCGGTCTCCGAATTTTGGAGCCGAGTCAGCGGCGCTCCTGAAAGGGCCGTAATAGGCCGAGCAGTATTTTGCCGAATATGACATGATCGGAATATGGCTCAGGCTGTTTTCATCAAGGATATTGCGGATCTCCGCTACGCGCCCGTCCATCATGTCAGAAGGCGCTACCATGTCTGCGCCGGCCTTTGCATGAGAAAGAGCGGTTTTAGCCAGAAGCTCAAGAGTAGCATCGTTGTCCACCTTGTGCCCGTCCACGATTCCGCAGTGGCCGTGGTCGGTGTACTGGCAAAGGCAGACATCCGTTATTACGGCAAGCTCAGGCAGCTTGTTTTTTATTGTTTTCACAGCCTTTTGGACGATGCCGTCCTTCGAATAGGCGCTCGTCCCGAGCGGATCCTTTTTATCCGGTATTCCGAAAAGCATGACGGCCGGTATTCCCAGTTCATATGCTTTTCTGCATGTTTCAACAAGATTTTCAATTGAAAGCTGAAAATGGCCCGGCATGGAGGATATCGGATTTTTAACTCCTTTTCCTTCTATTGCAAAAAGAGGAAGAATAAGATCATTTACGGAAAGTACTGTTTCACGTATCATTCGCCGGAAAGCTTCATTCTGTCTGAGGCGCCTCGGCCTGTAGTCTGGAAATAGCATAAAAATCTCCCTATTCGTTTTTCACTGTTCGCTGATTTCCTGATCGGTAAGATAACAGGCCGGATCAGGTGCCCAAACGTCTCCGGTTATGGCTTCCGCCCGGACCCTGAAATTTCCGGCGCAGATATCAAGCCATCGGCAGCTTGCGCATCTTCCCTTTACATATTTCTTTTTTTCTTTAAGCTGTTTCATCAGAGGGTTGGATACATCAGCCCATATTTCAGAAAAAGGTCTTTTCTTTATGTTGCCGAAACTGTAGTGGCGCCAGAACTGGTCAGCATGCACATCTCCGTTCCAGCTTATACATCCTATGCCTCTTCCGGAATTGTTGCCTTCGTTCATCTTCAGAAGCTCGAGGACTTCCCTTGCCCGTGCAGGATTTTCCTTCAAGAGCCTCATATAAAGGTATGGGCCGTCTGAATGGTTATCAACGGTCAGGACTTCTTTCTCCTTGCCCTTATCATGGAGTTGTTGGGTGTGGTCAATTATTGTATCTACTGCCGATCTTGTTTCCTCATGGGTCAGGTCTTCTTCAATAAGCGTTGAGCCGCGGCCTGCATAAACAAGATGGTAGAAACAGACTCTAGGAATTTCCATTTCTTCAAGAAGTTTAAAGATCCTGGGGATTTCCAAGAAATTCTTTTTGTTGATTGTAAATCTAAGGCCCACTTTAATTCCTGCGGTCATGCAGTTTCTGATTCCATCCAGAGCGGAATTGAAAGCACCTCTGACACCTCTGAAACGGTCATTGATATCTTCCATACCGTCAATACTTATCCCGACGTATGAAAGCCCTATCTCCTTCAGCGTTTTTGCAGCCTGCTCTGTTATCAGGGTCCCGTTGGTAGAGATTACCGCTCTCATCCCCTTTGTCACGGCATAGCCGGCAAGTTCGGGCAGATCCTTCCGCATTAAAGGCTCCCCGCCTGAAAAAAGAAGCACCGGTGCACCAAAGTGTGCCAGGTCATCTATAAGTTTTATCCCGTCTGAAGTTGAGAGCTCATCGTCAACCGGGGTGCTTTTTGCATGGGCATAGCAGTGGACGCATTTTAAATTGCACTGCCGTGTAATGTTCCATACGACAACAGGCTTTTTATCCAGTGAAAACTGCAAGAGGTGGGATGGAAGATTTGAGGAGGAGCGCCCGTAACGAAGAGCATCCGAGGGTTCCACTGTTCCGCAATATAATTTGGAGATTCCGATCATTTTGTCAATTATGCCCTTTCTGTCTGTTCTCTGACTCCGCTCAATGCATCCCTGATAAGAGAGCCAATAAAAGTTTCAGGATCAATAAATGCCTGCCGTGTCAGAAAGAAACGGTTTTTCCCGGTTTTTTCCCTGACGAGTTTCAAGCCGTGCTCAAAATCGGTGTTCATCTGATTGTAAAAATCATCAGGCTTGACTGAAGAGTGTGCGATCAGCTCAAGAACAAAATCGATCGCATCGTCTTCAATTACAATGTTTATATCATGTTTTTTAAAAAATCTTAATTCAAAATTCTTGATTTCATCCTGCAACGTTTTTATCTTTTGAATTATGACCCCGATATCAATAATATTCTTGGAATAGAAGTCGGCTGCCAGATTGATGCGGGATGGTGTTAATGTGAGGGTGTATTTGTTAACAAGAGCCTTTTTGTTTGAATTGAGATAATTGTTTATGAGTTCTTTTTCTTCTTTCAGAAGCTTTTCATAATGATCAGGGTTTTGATCTCCGGATTGAGATACAAGGCTTTCCAGATAGGCTTTAGGATGTTCAATGGCATCGCCTGTGACTGGGAATTTTCTGATGTTTGTCGAAGGAAGGCGCTTTTCAAAGATAAGAAGAGCCCTTTCAATCGCGCTTACCAATCCTCTTGCCCCGATATTCTCATCAAAAGCCTGCTTAGCCAGAATTCGCAGAGCTTTGCTTTCAAATTTGATGTCAATTCCATATGCTGCAAAGTCGAGTTTCTTGCTTAAAATGATCGGGTTGTTGGGATTGCTCAGAATATCGAAAAGATCACTCTCATTAAGCTCTTCAAATACGGCTCTTACGGGCAGGCGGCCAACAAATTCCGATTCGAACCCGAATTCGATCAGGTCTTCAGATTTTACATTTCTCAGGGCATTTGTATAATCACTTGCTTTATGGACAGTTGCGCCAAAGCCGATCCCCTTTTCAATAATACGCTTATGTATTATTTTGGCAAGATCGGTAAAAGCACCGCTTACAATGAAAAGTATATTCTTTGTGTTGACAATCCGCCTGCTTTTTTTGCCTGTTTTGCGGAATCTTTCAATTTCCTGGATCATGGATATCGGGTCATGGGGTACCCTTAAATCTACTTCTGTCTCTTCAAGGGGTTTCAGGAGGGCACGCTGAACTCCCGTACGTGAAACATCAGCTCCTATCAGGTTATGGCTGGATGCTATTTTGTCAATTTCGTCGATATATATTATTCCGAACTGTGCAAGCTCTATATCATCATCGGCTTCCCTTACAAGATCCCTAACAAGATCTTCAACATCGCCTCCCACATAACCTGTTTCACTGAATTTTGTGGCATCTCCTTTTACGAAAGGGACTCCGATCTTTTTGGCTATAAGCTTTATCATGTAAGTCTTGCCTACGCCGGTTGGACCAAGCATGAGAACATTATTTTTAATGCCGCAGAACAACTCACCTTCCAGATCCGGGGAAGCTTTGAATGTTTTGATCCTGTTGTAATGGGTGCATATTTTTGTGGAAAGAACGGCCTTTGCCTCATCCTGCTTTATAATATACTGATCCAGATAAGAAATAAGGTCTTCCGGTTTTAAATCAAATTTTAATTTTATATCGTCTTTGTGAGATTTGCCTGTCTTTTCAGCCTGATCTTCCTGAGACAATGGAGATGGAGAAGCAACCCTGACGGTTCCGCCAAACTTCTTGGCAAGGAACCTGGTTATTTCCTTTTCAATCTCTTCGGGATCCGGTCTTTTTTCATCTATGGTCTTCATGGATGCAGAGTATAACCACTGTGATTGGAAAATGCAAGAAGCAGGATCAGGAAGAGAGACAGCAGGAATGAGGGACGAGGGGTTATATTTTTACGAAACCGTCAGCTTTCCTTATCAAAAGGAATATCGGCGCCAGGGTATTTTCTTTTGAATTCGCTATAAAACGAATCGCCGCGGTTTTTCACTTTTTGCCAGAATTCTTTGTCGTTCAGAGCGGTTTTGATCTTCTTATTACTGTAAACTCTTATGAAACGAAGAAGGTCACGGTTTGTAAGCCCCGCATCCATGCTGGAAAAATAGATGGCAGCGACATCCTTGATTCTCCAGCGTACGGGTGTGTTGCTGTGAAACTGAACACGGTGAAGATCTATCAGGTACAGTACTATATTTTTACCGTCGATATGGTCGATTCCTGAAGATATATCAAGAAGGAAATGGCAGATATACAGATCCCTGTGATTAATGCCGTTTTCATGAAGGATTCTGGCAGTTTCTGCAACTTTTGTTATCAGAGCTTTTTTGAGGGAATAAGAAGGAGGTTTTTTTGCCCAGCTGCGGCAGAGGTCTTCGAGGCTTATAGTGTTTGTTAATTCTTCAGTAATAACAAATGATTGGATTCTTGCTGGGTTTTTCCCTCTTTTGCCATACCCCACAAGGTTCATCGTATGAACCCCGAGCTGTTCAAGCCGCCTTATAGCCATCCATTCATTCTGGGCTCCAAGGACAGGAGTCCGGAATTGAATAAGATTTTTAAGAAGATCTTTCCATCCAATCCCACTGTGAAACTTTCCGAAATAGTTTTTGCCGTCGATTGTAAAACGAAGGGTTTTTCTCCCCTCTTTATTGCGGTAAATCTTTCCTTCAATTGCAAAAAGAGAGTCAAATATGTCCCGGCCTTTAAATCGGTTTGCCCATTCTTCAGGCACAACAATCATGTCACAACCCTGCAAAATATGTTGATAATTATTGATAATTCTTTTAAGTCCGTATTACTTTTACTAGATATTAATGACATGTCAATAAAAAGTATCATTCCAAAACAGTCTGTATTCCGGAGAGCTTTATCTCCAATTCGGATCAGGCATGGGTAGTGGGCTTTGTCTTTCCGCAAGAAATTTTTAAGGAAACATATCAACGCCCACTACCCATACCGGACCATTTAATCAGGGGTTATGCAAAGGTCTCATTCTGGTAACAAGCATATTGCAAGTGTTCCTATTTTCTGTAGAATAGTATAAACTATCAGTATCCATAATATAAGGAGGAAAATGCCGTGGATGAACCTGCGATTTTGGATAAGGCGTTTCATGTCATCATGAGGCGAATGGTGGAAACGGGCCAGGCCCCGTTTTATACGGAACTGGCATCTTCTCTTGGTCTTGCCGTCGAAGAGGGAAGAAAGACTCTTCATGATCTTTTCAGCTCAGGTATAGCCGGATGGCTGTATCCAAGAACCGACCACATCGTATCCTTTGCTCCCTTCAACAACCTCCCGACGCAATACCGCATCACCATCGACGGCCATCAGAAATGGTTCGGCCAGTGAGGATTCGAATTGCTGGCGGTCTGCTGGCTCTTCCCTGGCAAGACCGGATCGTTCTGGAGACGGCAGAAAAAGTGAAGGGACGATTTTACGCCGGAGGAGTTTTTCCAAGTTCATGGGGATGCTTGTGCCGGCAATTTATATATTGGGCGAATATAAAGGAGAAGGAGAAATGATTTCACGTATCGATCACGTATCCATAGCGGTAAAAGATCAGGAAAAGGCGGAGCGTTTTTTTCGTGAAATCATGGGAGCCGTTGCAGGTGCAGGGATGGGCGATCCCCAGGCCAGATATTTCTGGCAGATTTTTTCCCTGGGCGACCTGTCCCGTCTGGAAATTATCTCGCCCACAGGAGAGGGAAGTTTTTTGGATGGTTTTCTGAAGGACAAAGAAGGAGGCGTCCACCATATCACCCTTCAGACACCAGATCTCCGCAAGGCCATGATTCATCTGGAGGAGCAAGGCATTCCCTTCTTCGGTTACAACGAGTATCCTGGCGGCATCTGGAACGAGATCTTCATTCATCCCCGCCATGCCTTCGGTGTTCTAATTCAAATCGCGGAATTTAAGGCCTCTGACTGGCTGTCAGATAAGGTAAAACTTCCTGCTGAAACGCGGTGGCAGGTCGATAAGACGGAAACCGGTGCAACCCTCATATTTGCCCACCCAGGTGGAGGCAAGGTGTCTCTGGACCTGGATCGTGGAGAACTGAAAAAACTTGTGGCGTCGCTGGAACAGGCTTATGTAAAAAAATAACTTCATGTATGTTTCTTGAGTTATTTTAAGAATTATGCAAGATTACAAGCGTTAATAGTTGAACCGAAACAGCGCATTCCCCGTTGCTTGCGGCGGGGAGCTTCAAATATTGTTGCATCACTGACAAACTGAGAACACGGGAGGAACGGATATGAAGATCACCTTTTATGGAACGAGAGGGTCTATCTCCGTTCCGGATAAGAACTTCTCGGAATTTGGCGGTAACACAGCCTGTTTGCTTCTGAAATTCGAAAACGGCCGCATCGCCATCCTCGATGCAGGCACGGGTCTGCGCAAGCTGGGAAACGACCTCCTGGCACAGTCTATCGAGCAGTATGACAACATCTTCATCGGACTCTCACACACCCACTGGGATCATATTCAGGGGTTCCCCTTCTTCAAGCCAGCTTACGACACCAGACGTCATTTTACAATCGCCATGTATGGGAGGGGTCGAGGGTCTTTCAACCTGGCCAGTGCCTTTGAGACCCAGATGCAGCAGGACTACTTTCCTGTGGCGCTCGAAAAGATGGGGGCAACGGTGATGTTCTGGCAGCCGGAGACCCCGAGCTTTACGGCGGCGAGCGGAATCCAAGTTACCGCCACCGAGCACAATCACCCGGGGAGGGCGTACGGCTACCGCATCACGGAAGGAGCCACGACGCTCGTCTACTGCTCGGACGTGGAGTACGTTGACGGGATCGACCCGAACGTTGTTGCGCTGGCCCGCGATGCCGATTTGCTCATTCACGATGCCCAGTACACGCCCGAGGAACTGCTCCAGAAAAAGGGCTGGGGACACAGCAGCTGGGAACAGGCGGTGGAAGTAGCGGAGCTGGCAGGCGTTAAGCGTTTGGCGCTTTTTCACCACGACCCGGACCACGACGATACTTTTCTCCTGCGCCTGGAGCAGGAATGCCGGCAACGATTTCCGAATTCCTTCTTCGCCCGTGAGGGCATGGAAGTCGCAATTTAACAGACTGACTGGCTTTCTTCCTGTTATCAGTAAAATGCCAACCTCGAAGAAAATGCTTGATTTAAAACAGAAATCGATAGCAGATTATATTGACCGAAAACCGATATTCTGGGTTTGATGCGGTTCAATCTAAACATTGTTAGGCTTAAGGAGGGAAGCAGGATGTTACGACGCAAATTCTCAGTTTTCATTCTTTTCAGTGCTCTTTTTCTCGTATCAGCATGTGCGACTTTAACAATCACGCCTGAAATGGTGCAGAAGAATCTTTCTGTTGTAATCCCAGATGGAGCTGGGAAGTTTCCCGTTGTCATCTTTTATCAAGGAACCGGTGGCGACACCAGGCGCGCTGAAAAATGGGCCTCTTGGTTCAAGACGATAGGAGTCGCCTCGGCAATTGTGGACAACGCAAGAATGCGTAATCGGACAAGAAACCCTACTGGTTCCATGTACACCGAGGATGGTGCTCTTGCCTGGGACCTGCTTAAAGATAATCCCAAAATCGATACGACCCGTTTCGCACTTATGGGCTTTTCACGCGGAGGGCAACAAGCTTTAGAGGCATGTCCGCGATATTTTGAAGGCAAGCGAGTTCCGCCAGGTTTCGTTTTTGCTCTCTACCCGGGCGGTTGGGGGCCTGATAGTTGTGGAACCTCCCCCAAGAAACCGACTAAAGTGCATATCTTCTTTGGTGATCGAGATGACGTCGACAGATATGATCGCATCAGCCCTTCATGCTTAAGTTTGGCGAAAAGGAATGACAATGTGGAGTTTCATGAGTTAAGTGGCGCGACACACGGCTACGATGACATCCACTCCTATACCTTCCAATGTTGCAAAGGACAGTCGGTCCACGTCGAACCAAACACTGAGGCCGTTGAGAAGACCAAATCTATCATAGAGAAGGTTATTAAAGCGGGGTGGAACCTGTAGCACATTGACAAGAGGGCGTTCTTAAGAAATTAAATAACTGTGGAAAGCGTCGGTATCATTGACAGGGAGCAAGCAACAAAAGATAAATTACTTAACCCCAGCATTCAGAGAATCACCGATGAAGCCGGTTCCTGCTGATGCCCGTGTTAAATAGTAACAATTTGTTCCCAAGGTTAGGCTTTATCCGTGCCGGGAAGCTGAACAGATACAAAACTGGGCACTCTTTCAACTCTTTAAATTCTTATATTGAACTCTTTCTGCTCTGAGTATAGCTTCCTGAAATCTATGTTTGACATGTTTTTCCGCAAGGTGTAGCTTTCAAAGCATATTCATCAATAAAACAGGTTATTATAAGGGACAAAATATGGATATAAATGAAGCCGTTAAAAACAGGAGGAGCATAAGAAGTTTTCTTCCGAAGAGGGTTACGGAAGATACAATCCGGAAACTCATAAGCGATGCTTTATGGGTTCCATCCTGGGGGAATACTCAGCAGTATGAATTCGTGATTGCCACCGGTGATGCCCTTGAGCGCTTTAAAAAAGAAAACCGGGAAGCCCTCATGTCCGGGGAAAAACTGGAACCGGATGTACCTATGCCGGAAAAATGGCCGCAAACTTTAAAAAAAAGATATGTTGATGTGGGTAAGAGCGTTCTTACTGCCCTTTCTATTCCTCGGGAAGATAAAACCGGAAGGATGAATTACTATGGAGACATGTTCTCTCTTTTTAATGCCACTGCTCTTCTGATTGTAGTAGTAGACAGGGATGTCCTTCTTGAATATGCCATGCTTGATGTAGGCATTTTCATACAGACATTTAAACTATTGGCTCATGCAAGGGGCCTTGGCACCATTTCTCTTGCCGCATCCGTATCCTATCCGCAAATTATACGCAGGATTTTTAATGTCCCTGAAAGCAGGAGAATCATTATAGGAACTGCTCTGGGATGGCCGGATAATGATTCGCCTGTAAACAACTTTGAAAGAAAACGCGATCCTGTAGAGATGTTTGTACGCTGGGTGAGCTAAGGTGCAGCACAACATATTTTTTTTCAAACTGTAATCCTCACTTCAATTGCAACCCGTAAGCTACTGCTTTGTAGATGCACAAGAGCTCGGATATATTGAAATTTGATTAGACCAGCCCTATTGATAACCAATTGAAAGGTGGAGTTTTTGACCGTGGATGCGACTTCGGAATGAAAGGTGAAAATGCTCGACTGCTGATTTTCTTCTTCGGAGGGGCCAGCATACTTCCTGAAATAAAGCATCCGGCGTTTTTTACAAACATTCATGTTTTCAAATGGTAAACAGCATCTTATTACCGATGGCCACTTTCAATTTGACAGTTTAAATGGTATCAGATAAGCTATAAAAAGTTTAAAAAGACTTGTATTAATACATTCCATCTACTTCCCACCCGGCAAAATTTTGTTACGGAGTGCATCTGATGAAAGATCAATCCAAAACAAATCAAGAACTCTTTGAAGAGTTATCTTCCCTAAAGCAGAAAAACAAGGAACTGAACCGATCTGAATCAGAGCGCAATCGGGCGGAGCCTGAGGTTATTCAGGCCGAGAAAGATTGGGGAAATATTTTTCAGGCCATTAGCCATCCCACAGTTATCCTTGACCCTCATCATGTAATTGTTGCTGCCAATAAGGCAGTAGTGAGTGCCTCCGGCATGTCTGCAAAAGATCTTGTCGGTAGAAAGTGCTACGAGATATTTCATGGCAAGGACACCGTCTCTCCTCCGAAGTGCTGTCCCATGGAAAGTTTGCTTGCGTCGGGTTGCTTTGAAACCGAAGACATGGAAATGGAAGCCTTCGAGGGTGTTTTTCTCGTGTCTTGCACTCCCGTCTTCGATCAAAAGGGTTGTGTAGAAAAAATAATACATATCGCGACGGACATCACCAAGCGCAAGCAGGCTGAAGAAGCTCTGCAGAAAAGTGAGGAGAAATATCGTAATCTCTTTGAAAATGCCAATGAGGCCATTTTTGTGGTTCAAGATGGCAAACTGGTGTTTCTCAATCCGATGACTGCCGAGATAACCGGTTATTCCGAGGAGGAACTAATGTCAAGACCATTTGCTGAGTTTATTTACCAGGATGACCGGGATATGGTTCTTGGACGGCATATCAAGCGAATGAAGGGTGAGGAGTTACCTCACGTCTATTCTTTTCGGATTATCCATAAAGAAGGCAATATAATATGGGGAGAACTGAATGTTGTACTGATAAATTGGAAGGATAAAGCAGCTACTTTAAATTTCCTAAGCGACATCACCGAACGCAGGCAAGTGGAGGAACAACTTCAGCAGACCCTTGAAAGTCTCAGGAGGTCATTTGATACGACCATCCAGGTCATGATATCAGCTATCGAAATAAGAGACCCATACACATCCGGTCACCAGATCCGGTCGGCAAATATTGCCAGGGCCATTGCAAAGGAGATGGACTTTTCGCAAGATATAATCGAAGCCATCCGCATGGCGGGTCCTATTCATGATATAGGGAAATTATCCGTCCCTGCTGAAATATTGTCAAAACCAGGCAGACTGACTGATATTGAGTTTTCCCTGATTAAACAACATACTCTAAAAGGCTACGAGATGCTTAAAGATGTGGAATCCCCGTGGCCACTTGCCGAGATTGTTTACCAGCATCATGAGCGTATGGACGGGTCGGGATATCCAAGAGGTCTGAAAGGTGAGGAGATTCTCATGGAGGCCCGCATTCTTAGCGTTGCCGATGTGGTGGAAGCTATGGCCTCACACAGGCCCTATCGTGCTGGTCTGGGGATTGATGCAGCCCTGAATGAAATCGAGAAGAACAGAAGGATCTTTTATGACAACACAGTTGCCGATGCCTGTCTAAGATTATTCCGGGAAAAAGGCTTTAAACTTGAAGCAGCATGATTATATGGTGGCTGCATAGGGTTCTTCCTGAAAGCAGTAAATCTTCCCACTTGAAGAAAAGACTTGATTTCAACTCATAATCATTGCTCGTAATTGTCTTACTCGATTGAAATGCAAGGTTGAATGAGGATCTGAATTGCTTTTTGACGAGTAGAATCTCTCCATATCTTCACCTAATTTTTTCCTATTAAACCATATTTATTTATGATGGGTTTTACTCTTTTCTTTTATAAAATGTGATGGAAATGATTAATCCACCATTTTCATTTCATCTATTAATATATGCTGGCCGGACATATTAAATATAGAAAGGTTTCTAAGGGGAA
>JAHJJB010000098.1 GCA_018823005.1 Pseudomonadota bacterium
AGGATTAACGAAACACATAAGCAGTTTAATCTAAAAAAGGCAGGGGCAGATTTGCTCTGCTTTTTTGTTTATTTTTAATGGGAATCATTGAATTTGTTTGCTTGCCGCGCCTGTTTAGTAGTAGGTGCTATAAGTAACAATAAGCAAATGGATGCGGGAAAGCGCATTCGAGGTCACTATAAACGTTCTCTGGGGGTAGTCTTGTAAGAATTGAGGGTTTTGACGTTAAGATGGTGAATATTTACATCCCGGGAATTTTTCCAAAAGCAGGCAGAAGTTCTCTCTGCCTCAATGCCTGAATCATCTGCAAACAATCTTCTTCCTTCGTAAAAGGCCCCGCCATAACCCTGAACCATATTCGGTCGGGCGGCACATTTCGTGGGATAATATTTATCTCATTATTCTTAATATTGATAATATTTTTGTATTTTTCAGCTTCCTTGCGGGTCAAGAAAGTCCCGAGGTGAGCCTTGATGCTTCCATCAGATGATTCCGTAATCAGATTCGATTCTGTGATTTCCGGTATACGGATTTTCTGGTCAATTAGAATCAGATCGGGATTGGCGATTTCCGGGTTGAATACCATAATAAGATCCATCAGGGTAGTATTTACCTGATTATAATTATTTAATATCAATGATGAAAGATTAGCCCCTTGTCCGATATCGACAATTCTTTTATACCGGATCTCGGTTCTTGCTGATGCAACAGAAAGTTTCGGTGAATCAGCGGATTCAGAAGGAGTTGTTGCCGGCCGACTCACCTCAGAAGAAGCCACAGGAGCAGTTTTTGAAACTGAATCAGCAACGATGACGGGGGGGGTGATTACGACTTCTTTTATAACAGGGGCTTTGGTTGTAACTACTTCAGAAACGGCTGAAGGTCTCAAGGAAGTCACTTGTTGCAGGGTTTTCGGAATGTTTTTCAGATACTCTTTCCCGAGGAAGATCGCAATCATGATGCATCCAATAGCCAGGCAAAAATAAAGTGATCTTTTAAGCCAGGTATTTCCTTCCACGGATATGGATCCGGGCTTTTTTTTGTCCCCGGTTGCGGAGATTCCTGTACGTTTGGCTGCTAAAAGGTCCTTTTTATTTCTGATTTTTTTTACCGTTGCAGCCGAGACGGGTTTTTCAGAGCGCTCAAAACCTTTAAACAGGGCATTGTGGCAAAGAACATTTATTTTTCGGGGAACACCACCGGCATATTTGCAAATCAATGCCAGCGCATCCTGTGAAAAAACTTCATTGCTGAGATGCCCTGCACGCAGTAACCGGCGATCGATATATTCCATCGACTCATCCGTGTTCAGGCTTGTAATACGGCTTATGGTGCCGATCCTCTGTTTCAGTTGTCTCAGCCCTCTGGTATTCAGTTTGGTTTCTGTTTCCGGCCGCCCTACAAAAATTATTTGCAGGAGCTTTGAAGTGCTGGTTTCCAGATTGGAGATTAATCGCAATTCCTCCATGACATCTTTGGAAATGTCCTGCGCCTCGTCGATAATGAGGACAAGATTTTTGCCTTGGGCAAGATTTTGTATTAAGTATTCATTCAACTGGTGAAGCATAGTGCCCTTGATTATTCTTCCAAGGGGCAGCTCCAATTTGATCAGAATCTCTTTTAACATCTGTTCAAAGGAAAGATTCCCATGCGGAAAGCAGACAACAGTTACATTTTCATCTAAACACCCGATCAGGTGGTTTATCAGGATGGTTTTTCCGGTACCATCCTCGCCGACGACCAGCATGAATCCTTTGCGCTCTTTGACCACGTAAAGTAAAGATGCTAAAGCCTCCTTATGACTCTCCGACGGAAAGAAGAAATTCGAATCCGGCGGGATATCGAACGGATTTATTGAAAGACCGTAATATTGAATGTAGCCACTCATTCTTACCATCTCATATCAAGTGAACAATTAAAATCCCCCCTGGTCTCTCTTTATTTAAAAAATGGTGCGGGGGTTGTCGCAGACAGCTTTATTTTAAAGGTACTCTAAAACTTCGGCTAAATTAAACCGAATGATTCAATATTACAAGAAAAAACATGGACAAAGGAAGCTCCCCGTCGCAGAACGGGCGGGAGCTTTATTTTGATTCCTCAAAAAGCCGAATCATTTTCTCTTCGTACCAGCAGTCAAATGAAAGATTATTGATAAATCCATTATGGCCGCCATAACGGTGAATTATAAGATTTACAGGTTCTTTTGCATTGAGGCTGTAAAAATCGTCAACAGGTATTACAGGATCATCTTTTGAAGTTATTATGGTAGTTGGGATTCTGATATCGTTTAAAGTGCTGTTTGTGATGGTGTAGCATCTGAAATATTCGGCTGCATTTTTGTAGCTGCTGTAATGCTCTATGAGCCTGTCCGTAATGCTGCGGCAGGACTTTAGGGGAATAATCCCATTGAAATCATATAGTTCGGGATACAACTTCTGCTTAAGTGATAACGAACGACGCCATTTTAACAGAAAATATCTTCTTATTATCATGTTCCTGTCTATGGCACTTGTTGCCTTATCAGGATTTATCACAGGACTGATGCTGACTATGTGACATAAATTCTTTACGGGTTCTATTGAATGCATTTGCCCGATCCTGAGAGCAAAATTTCCCCCGAGAGAAAATCCGGCAAGAAATAAAGGGGAATCGCCTGTAATTTCAGATACAGTTTTAACAGCGGCAAATACCTCATCAATCAGCGTTGCGTAAAAAAGCCCCTTGTTAAGATGATGGCTTTTCCCATGATCCCTGAAATTTAACCTGAAAACAGAAAAACCGTTGTTAAAAAGGAATCTTCCTGCGCTCAAAATATAGGCTGAATCGATACTCCCTTCCCATCCGTGGAAAAGGATAACAGTCCCTTTCGAATGCATATTCTTTGAATAACCGGCAAGGAGACGTATCCCTGATCCTGCATCGATGACAACATCTTTTGAAGCATCAACCATGGGATTTTTACCATTTGTCCGTAAGCTGCTGCTTGCAAGGTATGTCTGAATGCGCGGATTTCTTAAAAATATTGGTGGATTGAAATCTCCTGCTGCCACTTTACACTCCTAACCCGGACAAGACGAAAGCGAATATATTGCATATTCTCACACAAAGACACTAGAAGCCATTTCAAAACCCCGTCTGAGGCCTGACAGCTGTGTTGCAAGCCTCTTCAAAATGCTCACATACTCTAAGTGTATGCTGCGCTTTTTCATCGGCTTGCGCCTTGCTTTCAGACCTGATCCGAGGTTTTGAAATGGCTTCTAAGACGACAAGGTCCTTCTACGGCGTTTAGTCCAATACTCCCATTTTCTTTAAATCACCGATTAATTCTGTTTCGTTGAAGACTTTTCCCTTGCGCCAAACACCTTTGTATTCAAGTGTCGGAACAACCCAGTCAAAACCTCCGTTTACTTCAATTACTTTCTTTACGATATCATCTGTTTGAGATTCAATATCAATATAATTGTATTCAATTTTGTTCTTTTTAAAAAACTCTTCTGTTTTCTTGCAGTGGATGCACCATTTGGCAGCATAAAGATTCAGCATAAAAGCTCCTTTCAAAATAATTAATAACACTCCAAGCTCGAGGCAGACGCTAAATTACGCGGCATCCTGCTGAGGTAATTTTTATTTATACCACAGAGCTCTTTTTTGTAATACATTGATTTTTATAATTTGTTGGTATATTCAGAAAATTAAACCAAAACGAGCCCGCTAAATATGTTGCGGTTTAACAGGATGTTATTGAAGGAGAACATAATGCTGTTTTTCACGAAGAAAAAAAATGAAGAGAAATACCTTTTTGATATAAAAAAGGTAACGCTTCCGGACGGAACTGCATATATTGGCAAAAATTTAATTATAGACGGGATTGTTTCAGGAAGTGATAATATTATTGCAATGGGTTCAATAAACGGTGATGTTGAATTGTCCGGGGACATAAAAATAGGTGATACATCAAAGATAAGCGGTAAAATTCATGCTGGAAAAATATTTGTAAGCGGTTTTATTGAAGGAACTTTATTTGCATCAGAACGTATAAGCCTCGAAAAGACAGCAAAAATGAAAGGTGTTATAATTGCGAAACGGCTTTCTATAGAAGAGGGGGCTGTGTTTGACGGTGAAGCAAGAATGAGCGGTAACTCGGAATCGGATAATTTATTGAAAGATAATGAAAATATTAATTCTTTTAAAGAGTTAAGAAAAAATACACCGGCTGAAGTTGTTGAAGAGGCAAATGATTTTATTTCAAATAAAACCGCTTCATTTATAAGCCGGAATTCGAGAGTTGACGGAAATGTAGGTGGTAATGAAAGTGTCATTGTTGAAGGTTTCATAAAGGGTTTGATTAGTTTAAAAGGCAATATTATCGTTGGAAGTACCGGAGTTCTTGAAGCCGATGTCGAAGCTGATAACATATCTGTACTCGGGAAGATTTCAGGAAATGTTTGTGCGCGTCAGCAACTTGTCATTCAGCCTTCAGGAAAAATTCAGGGCGACATTTCTGCCCGTTCCATTGATATTAAGGAAGGCGCGTTGTTTGAGGGCCGATCTCACATGATGAGTTCTGTTTCTGTTTCGTAAAAAAATCTTTAATTTAAAAGAGTAGGGGATATTAAAGGGTGTATTTCTTATACCGGCTTTTTATATGTATTATCCTGGTTGTCAGCCTGTCATCCTGTTCATCCCGCATAATTATTGTAAATGAAATATCAAATATTTCTGAGATTGGTGCAGTTGTTTTCGAACAGGATGATGATCTTGAAATGGTGGAAAAAGGCATTCCAGGGAATATTAAATTTCTTGAGGTTATCCTTGAAAATAACCCGGATAATTATAAGATTCTTGTTCTTTTATCAAGGCTTTATGCAGCCTACTCATTCGGATTTTATGAGGGCAGACTTGAATATTCTCTTATTGCAAAAAGTCACTCTGTATTATCCGGACATAATTTCTTAAAGGAAAGTGTAAACAGGTATTATTTTAAGGGTGCCGATTATGCTCTCAGGGCAATAGAATCGCGTCATACCGGAGCAGATGAAAAATTAAAGGTTCCTGAATCTGCCGACTACTTATTAAAAACCATGAGAAAAGAAGATGTCCCGGCTCTCTTCTGGTATGGATTTAATCTCAGTTCGCTTATTAACAATAACCGGGATTCGGTTCTTCTGCTTTCAAAGGCTTACCTCATTGAAAAGATTATGAAACGGATTATAGAACTTGATCCGGAATATTTTTTCGGTGGTCCCCATCTTATTCTGCTGTCATATTATTCGTCTTTGCCCCCGTACTCGAATGAGAAACTGGATCTTTCTCTTTTTCATTACAGGAAATTAAAAGAGCGCAAGGACGGACCATTCCTTCTTGCCGATTTGTATTTTGCCCGATATTACCTGACGAGAAAACAGGAAAAAGAAAAATTTGAAAATATCATGAATGGTATTTTAAAGCATTCCGGAAAGGAAAAAGAATATATTTTTTATAACAAAATTGCGGCTCAAAGAGCAAAAATATACCTTGAAGGGATCGATCATTTTTTTCAATAAAAAGGCCAAAAGAGAATGAGGATATATTTTCGTATTCTGATTTTTTTATCTGTTTCAGCGGTTTTGCTTTTTTCAGGGGTTCCGGTTTATGCCCAGAAAACAGTAATAAAAATTGCCCTTGTTACACCTGAAGGAAGCACATGGACAAACACTCTTCGCAGGATGGTTGATGAAGTTATAGCAAAAACAAATGGGAAAATCGATTTTAAGGTTTATGCCGGTGGAATCAGCGGAGATGAACTCGATGTAATAAGAAAAATCGAAGCCGGGCGAATACATGCGGCGGGATTTTCCGGTGTAGGACTCGGAGTTCTTTTGCCGAAAATGCGAATATTGGAAGCACCGCTCCTTTATAAAAGCTATGAAGAAATTGATTTTGTAAAGGAGAGGCTTTACGAAGAATTTGCATTCGATTTTGAAAAAAAAGGGTATATCCTTCTCGGGTTTGCGGAAGCCGGTTTTGTATACTTTTTCTCTTCGCATGAAATATCCGAACAGGATGACTTAAAGAAGATCAAAATGTGGGTATGGAAGGGAGATCCTGTCGCCCAGACCTTTTTTTCCACTTTTGGGATAAAAACGTTTCCACTGCATCTTGCCGATGTAAACACAGGGCTTGAAACCGGAATGATAGATTCATTTTATTCTCCAACCCTTGCGGCGGTTGCTTTCCAGTGGTACACCAAAATAAAATACATGCTTGATTATCCAATGGTTAATTCAACGGGTGCATTGCTTATGAGCAAAAAAACATTTGAACAGTTATCTGAACAAAACCAGTTAATATTAAAAGAAACAGCAAAGAAATATTGCGCCGAATTGGTTCGTTTGACAAGACGTGACAATGCTGAAGCAAGAGCAATACTCAAAGATTCAGGGGTTAAATTTATCTTGCCTTCAAAGCAGGAAGTTTCCTCTTTTAAAGAGAATGCAACGAAAACATATGAAATAAATATTCCCGAACTTTATTCAAAAGATTTGTTTAACAAGGTTCAGGAGATATTATCAGAGTACAGAGAAACACATCAAACTGCTAAACGGCCATAATTGACGAAATTCATAAAAAGCAATTTCTCACACAAGGCACAAAGACACTAAGAAAAGCCTATTGAAAACATTCAGATTTTTCTTTGTGTCCTCCGTGATCTTTGTGTGAGAACGACTTTTTACTTGCCGTCTGGATGATGGATTAATATAAATTATGCATCTTATTAAAAAAATAGATGATTTTCTCGAAAAACTTGAAAAATACCTTGTAATATTTTTATTTTCTTTGCTTGTTCTTCTTATAACGTTAAACATACTTTCAAGGAATATAATTAATTATTCGTTCGAAGAGATATATGAAGCTGCTCCGGCCGCAGTCCTGTGGCTTTCGTTAGCCGGATCTTCCCTTGCACTAAAAAACAGACGACATATCAAAATGGAGCTTGTGCTCAGGCTTTGCCCCAATAAATACCGGCTTTACACAAACTTTGTCGTATCTCTTTTTGGTATGGCAGTAATGGGCGTTCTGTTTTATTCATCCCTCCAATTTGTTGAAAACGAGATTCATATTTTTGGAAGCAAAGGCTTATTTTCTGTGATATTCCCACTCTTTTTTGCGATATCTTTTTTCAGGTATTTCACATGGATTTTTTACGATTTTCCACAAAAGGGCAGGGCTGCATAAGAACCTTTTACCCGGTTGTTATTGTTGAGGTATGGATACACTGACTCTTATTCTTTCGGGAATATTATTTTTTGCGCTGATCGAAACTCCTCTGTTTACAGTTATTGCGGGAGTATCGATAGTCAGTTTCTATTTCATCGACAAAGACTTTTCTTCTATTCAAACAATTGTGATTGAGATGAACAGGCTTGCTTCCATGCCTGTACTTGTTGCTCTGCCTCTTTTTACTTTCACCGGATGTTTGCTTGCTGAAACTGGTGCTCCTAAAAGGATCATGAATCTGATGCGGGCGTTAACCGGCCGACTTCCGGGAGGGATAGCCATGGCTGCTATCGGTTCCTGTGCTTTTTTTACCGCCTTAACCGGTGCAAGCGGTGTAACTATTGTTGCAATAGGGGGTGTTTTATATCCTGTTCTTCGGGCGCAGGAATACGAAGACAATTTTTCATTGGGATTATTAACCACATCCGGAAGTCTGGGCCTTTTGTTTGCACCCAGTCTCCCTGTTATCCTTTATGGCGTTGTTGCGCAGATAGACATAGCCCGGATTTTCAGGGCCGCGCTTCTCCCGGGAATACTTCTGATTGCAATCCTTTCAATTTATACATTTTTTCATGAATATCTTATAAAAAAACCAAAAAGGCATCTAGTATTAAAAAAGGCGAGTTTGGATGATGTGAAAATCGCATTAAAAGAAGGAATCTGGGATTGGCCTGTTATATTGGTGATAATATATGGAATTTATGGCGGTTTTGTAACAATAGCAGAAGTTTCAGTACTTGTTCTCGTTTATGTGCTTATAGTTGAATGTCTGATATTAAAAGAGGTGGACTTTTTTAAACAACTTCCTGTAATAATAATAGAAAGCACCATGGTATCAGGCGCTATTATTGTCATTCTTGGATTTGCTCTCGGGTTTACAGGATACCTTGTTGATGAAGAGATCCCCGGACGTCTTCTATCATTTCTTGTGAATTTAACGGAAAACAAGTTATTTTTTCTTGCAGGGTTAAATGTTTTTCTCCTTGCTGCAGGCTGCCTGATGGATATATTTTCCGCAATTATAATTATCGTTCCTATCATAGTTCCGGTTGCAATGCAGTATGGTATTGATCCGGTTCATTTGTGCGTTATTTTTCTTTTAAATCTTGAAATCGGTTATTCAACACCGCCTGTAGGAATAAATCTGTTTATAGCCAGCCTGAAATTCAATAAATCAGTAACACAGCTTTACAGAGCCTCTTTCCCTTATCTTGTTATTATGATATTTTTTCTTATTCTGGTTACATATATTCCGGCGTTGAGCCTGTTTCTGGTTAGATAAGACCGGTCGTGTTTCCCTCCTTTGTCTTTATCGCCCTGCAAGAGCAAATCATAAGTCTGAAATCAAAGAAAACTATGGAAGGTTATCTACATCAAGGAGTATGGAAATATCACCATTTTCCATAATGCCTATTCCTGAAAAAAGCTTTATCCTTGACAGAAGATCTCCAACCGGCAGAACCATAAGAGGCCTATTACCTATTATATTATCAGCCAGCAGTTTAAGGCTGCTCATATCAGAACCGGAGCTTGCCGGAGGATTAATATATTTAAGACTCAGAAAATTATATAACTTTTTTTCCGGAGCATCAATTCCAAGATGTTTTCTTATGTCATAAAAAGATCCTGCATTATCTTCAGAATAGTCGTACAATCTTCCTATTGATTTCACATTCAGGGTCGGTACTGCCAGAGTATGTTTTCCAAGAGTAAATATTATTGCATAAATAACTGAAAGGGAAATGGGTAATTTTATAGTAAATTCAGTTTGTTTGCCTATTTCCGAAGAAATGGATAATGAACCTCCCATGTAATCAATCGTCTGGGCGACTACACTCATACCTATGCCTCTTCCTGACAAATCGGTAGTTTCCCTCGCGGAAGAAAAATCGGGACTTAAAATGGTGTTAAAGATTTCTTCTTCGTTCATATTGTTGATGTCATCATCAGTCAATGAATGTCTTTCTTTGAGATGCTGTATAATTAGCGACTTGTTTATTCCCCTGCCATCATCCCGTATTTTAAGATACAGATTTTCTTTTTCGCTTTTTGCTTCAATTGTAATTCTGCCTTCTGCGGGTTTATGTTTGCTGAGACGCTCTTCCGGTGATTCAATTCCGTGGGCTATGCAATTTCTGAATATGTGAATCATGGGCTCTCTGAGACGCTCAAGAATTGTTATATCTGCCTGAATCTCGCTTCCGAGTATTTCAACATAAATATTTTTATTGTGTTCTCTGGCTATGTTTCTGATGCTTTTCCGGAATAAATCTGCGAAATCGCCGAAAGACATGAGTCTTAACTGGGTCAGCTGGAAATAGAGGGTCTTCATCAGTGTGTTATAATGATCAACCCAGCTTTTTAAACCGGCGGACAGCTTGTCTTGTGAAAATGAGGGGAATCTTTTTGCAAGAAGCTGAATCTCCTGTGTGAGACCGAGGAGTTCTTCAATATGGGAATACCTTATCTTGACATGATCGATGCTTGTTAATCTCGGCTGGGTAGCCGAAAGGACAAGGGGTGGTTGGATTTGATTTTTCTCTGTAACTTCTTCAGGGGCTTTCTGGAATCCGGAGATAATGCTGTTATATAATTTCTGTTCTTCAAGTGATTCAATTCTGCCGCTTTTTGAAACAAGAGAGCGAAGAATATCCGAACCGTCAAAGATCAACTGGACAGAAGCAGTGGAACACGTGCTTGTGCCTTTTTGAAATTTGAGGCACCATTCTTCCATTAAATGGCAAAGGTCGGAAATTTTATCGTAACTCAGAGCTCTGGCCATTCCTTTTATGGAATGGATTTTACCGTGAACCTCCGTCCAAAGAGTGCAGTTTGATAAATCCTTTTCAACATTTAATAATAAATCATCAAGTTCTTTAAGATACTTGTCTGATTCCTGAGAAAAAATTTTTTCATATTTTGTGAGGTCCATAGGAAAGCCCCGATAATTTTTTCCAGATATCATCCGGATTTAAAAGCCGTACAACATGGCTTTCATAATAATAAACCGTTCGATTTTCAGAATCATCGTCTATCCAAATCATACCTATAATATCATCCGGGATTATGGCCATTTTTTTATTGACCCATTTGAGGATAATAATACGCGGAATTTCGATGTTTTCCTTTTTAGGGTATCCGAGAAAGGATGCAAGGTTTATTACATCAAAAAGCTCACCCCTGTAATACAATAATCCTTCGTAGTATTCAGGGGTGAGGCATACGGGCGTTACTTTTGAATCATCGATTATTCTGTGGACATATTGTGACTCTATCCCAAGAAATTCATCTCTGACTTTGAAAACAAAAAATTTCATTATGTCGTTTCTTCTGTCGGTTTATCAGCTGGAAAGTTAGATTCTTCGGGAAGCTTGAAACGCTGCTGCGTTTGCATCATCTTTTCAGAAAGTTTATCAAGCAGTCTGATAGCATTTGTAATCCTGATTACATCAGATTTCTGATTCTTTGATGCAATGGTCGTTTTTTGTGTAGATTCATAATTTTTGTGGGCAAAACCTGAAAGCTCCTTGAAATTTTCAGTAAAACTTCTCATCTCTTCAGCCTGCCTGGCAGTTACTTCACCCATGCCTTTTATTTCTGCGAAAATTTCTCTTACACCGAGCAGCGTTTCGCTGAATGTCTGGACGATGCCTTTGATTATTTTCCTTCCATCATTGATATCACCCTGATTTTTAGAGAGATATTCTTTTAATGTTCTGTTGTCTTCAAGAATATTTTCAACCAGCTTTGTTATTGTCTGGGATGATTGCTTTGAGTTTTCAGCCATGTTCCTTATTTCTTCTGCAACTATGGCAAAACCTTTTCCGGATTCTCCGGCCCTTGTTGCTTCGATCGAGGCATTCAAAGAAAGAAGGTCGGTCTTTTGTGCGATGCTTTCCATTACATTTGTAATAACTTTAATTTTTTCGACCTTGTCGGGAAGACGGGATACCGCTTGGGCGTAGTCGCTCATTTGTGTCAGCACAAGCTCTAAATGGTTAAGTGTTTCACGGGCGTTAGTTTCGCCCCTTTGAGTCCTTTGGATTGCTGCATCAACTTTTGAAATTGTATTGGAGGATTGTTTTACAAGCTCATCCATTACTTTAATGCCTCTTTCCAGTTTTTGTGTTATCTTTTGTACAATTTGTGTTTGTTCCGCAGAACTTGTTGCGATTGACTTCGCTGTCACATCAATTTCATTGCTGCTTCCGAGAAGTTTCTTTGCGAGTCTTGTAAGTATTGAATTTGTCTCATGAATTTTCAGGGAAACAGATTTCATGTCATAAAGAAGCAGCCTTAAGTGATTGACCATCAAAGAAAATATTTCTTCAAGATCTCTGATTTCATCAAGCGACGTTATCTGGATTTCCCGTGACAGATCCCCGTCACTTATTTCTCTTGCGGCATTGCTCAGGTTGTTGAGTCGTTCCGAGATAGATTTCGAGAAAATTATTCCGAATATTGTGCCAATTCCCATTGCAAGGGCGATTGTAATCCCCTGGGCAATGACAAAATCCTTTGTAATATGATTTATCACTCCAACCACAACCAGAACAACCAGCAGAAGAAGCAGAAAGTACATTATCAGCTTGTTTTTTATACTTGTTCTTCCCATTTGTAGTAATCCTCCAAGGCCAGTATCCATCCTACTTTATTATCTGCAACAATCAATTGTGACACAATAACCTTGATTTTATTGGAATCTATTGCTGCAATAAAAATCGTTTTATCCAGCTCCTTGTTATGCACCACCTCTTTTAATGCATTAATAAGTTTTTGTTTTTCATCATCCGAAAAGATTGAGATGATAGGGCGGTTCAAAAGTTCGTGGTATGACTTATTCAATATTCTCGCAGCTATAGGATTTACTTCCATAATCCTTATATCAGAGTCAAGGATTATTACTCCGATCCCTATGCATTGAATGATTGATTTCTGAAAATGAAGAGAATCAATCAGGTCGACAGATTCGCGTCTAGGGAAAATGGTGCCTGATTCAATGATATTGCTGATGACATTAGGTAAAGTGGCATTACTTTCGATCGAGTCCATAAATTCATTAAACATGACGGCCATTTTTTCTATCGGGCCCTTTGCGATATAATAATCCGCGCCTATTTTGTCCAGGGACCCGAGATGCTCGATTATTATTCCAGATACTGCGACAATCGGAAAACAATTCTCTTTATATTTCATGCGGACAAATTTTATTAGTTCAGGCCCGTCAATTTTCGGCATAACAATATCTGCAAACATTAAATCGATATTCTCGGTTTCTATCTTTGAAATCCCTTCTTTTCCGTCATATGCCTTGATAACTTTATAATCTCTTTTTTCAAGCAGTTCTCCTAAAAACTCCACGAAAAAAAAATCATTATCCACTACTAAAGCAGTTTTTTGCATCTTTTCACCCGGATTGTTGGTTTGTTTTTATACGGCTAATTTATACAGACTCTCTTCACTTCATTTATGTCGGTCAG
>JAHJJB010000099.1 GCA_018823005.1 Pseudomonadota bacterium
AGTTCCCGGGCGTTTCTTGATCGCCGTCCGGTATGCCTCGCAGGACCCCATAAAGAGCGCTATGCAGTCATGGCTCCTGGGAACATAGAGACCCTCTTTCCGGGCCTGGACGCCGACAATGCCGTTGGCGCATAGTCCGTAACCCAAAACGATTTCTTCGAAACGGCCGGTCACCAGATCGATTTGCTCCTGAATTAGAGGAGCCATCTTTTTAGGTGTCATATGCAGACCCTGGTCGAGATACCGGATTTCTACGCCGTCGTTTGGCTTCCGGATTTTTTCCAGCTCCGGCTGCATGATGCGACACGCAATGATGACGCGATTTTCGGTTCGATTCAAGTTATTCTCCAGCACGCTAATGCATCAGACGGGTTGTCATCCTATTTTACAGTAACGCAGGCGCACTCCGCAAGGTTGCAAACCTTCCGGGAGACGCTGCCTAGGAGCAGCCCCCTGATTCCGCCGTGTCCGCTCTTGCCCATGACGATCATATCCACTTTTCGGCTTTTGGCAAATTTCAGGATTTCCTGGGCCGGGTCCCCGCGTAAGACCATCCATTTTACAGCCTTGACTCCTTGAGAGTTTACCTTCTTCAAGATCGGCTCCAGAACGGTTTCTCCGATGACCTTGGTGGACAGCTTTCCGAGTCCGCCGTCGACTCTTTCTTCCTGCAGATAATCCAAGACTTTTTTAGGGATTTCCCCTTTGGGAACCACGTACAGGATGTACAGTTCGGCATTGTGATTCTTGGCCAATTCAGCGGCCATCTGGATGGCATTTTCAGAACCCTTGGAACCGTCGGTGGGAACCAGAATCTTTTTAATCATTTCTTTCTCCTTAAGCGAGTTCTCTTTCGCCAGCTTCAAACGCCTTGAGCGTCTCTTCGCGGACAGCTTCGAAGGCACGTTCCTTGAGTTCGGCAAACCGGTCCGTACCCAGAACCTTGTAGTTTCTCGGCCGTGGTATATCGACTTTGATTTCGGCCTTTATTGTACCGGGCCGGGTAGTCATTATAAGGACGCGGTCCGCAAGAAATACAGCTTCTTCCAGATCGTGGGTAATAAAAAATATGGTCTTCTTCGTGATTTCGAAAACCTCGAGCAGATATTCATGCATTAAATTCTTGCTGAGGCTGTCTAAAGCCCGAAAGGGTTCGTCGAGAAGGAGCACTTTCGGATTGTTGATCAGCGCCCTGATGATTTCGACCTGACGTTTCATGCCCGATGAAAGGTTGCCCGGGTACATGTCTTCGGTGTTGCGGTTAAGTCCCAGTTTATCCATGAGCTTTCTGGCTTCGGCAACGGCTTCATCCTTGTTTTTTCCCTGCACCACCGGCCCGAATATCAGATTATCAAGAACGGTCTTCCAGGGAAAGAGGGCGCCGCCCTGGAAAACGACGATCCGGTCGGCACCGGGGGCCTGGGTGAGACCAGGGGCGGCAATAACGTTTTCATCGAGCAGGATCGTGCCTTTGGTTACGTTCGAAAATCCTGCAATGGCATTCAAAAGGGTTGTTTTTCCGCAACCCGAGGGTCCGACCATCATGACGAACTCTCCGGGTTCGATTTCCATATTGCATTCCTCGAGTGCGCGGACATTCACCCCTTCGGGATCATATACCTTTTCGACATCCCTGACGGAGATGCGTCCTTCTCCGTTTTGCTTGGAGCCATTGTTGACCATGTTGTACCCCTTCCGTTCTATTAAATTAATTTTTCTCTACCAGGTATATCTCCGGATCAGGTCCGAAGACCGGATTCGATGGCGATATCGGCCTTCCCGCTCGCCCTGGAGGCCTTCACTGCTTCCTCATGAAGGATCTCGAGTGTTAATGACTTCAGCTCGATATAGCGTTTGGACCTGAGGACAGACGCTATCCGCGGACGGGGCAGGTCGATATCCAGAGTATGTTTTACGCGGCTCGGTTTGTTTGTCATTATAATCAGCCTGTCGGCAAGAAAAATGGCCTCCTCGATCTCGGAGGTGACGAACAGGTGTGTGCCGTGGGATTCCTCGACCAGACGCAGGTAATACTCCTGCATGAGTTCCCGGGTCATTGCATCGAGTCCGCGGAAGGGTTCGTCCATGAGCATAACTGTGGGGCGATTGATCAGTGCCCGGGCAAGTTCGGCCCTGCGCATCATGCCGCCGCTGAGCTGCATGGGATACTTGTACAGAAAATCCCTGAGCCCGACCTTTTCGAGGAGATTGACAGTCTGTTCGTGGGCTTCTTCCCGTGTCATAACCTTTGTCGCCAGCGGGCCGAACATGACGTTGTCATAACAGGTCAACCACGGGAACAGGGCGGTCTCCTGAAACACCACCAGCCGCTCCCGGTCCGGTCCTGCCACCGGTTTTCCGTCAATCAACACCTTGCCGCGATCCGGTTTTTCATATCCGGCGATCAGGTTTATGATCGTTGTTTTGCCGCATCCTGAAGGCCCGATAAGGACGGTCAGCTTCCCCGATTCAATGACGAACGAACAGTGATCCAGAATGATCGTTTCCGTTTTTTTGGTCTGGACCGCCCGGGTTACATTCTCGAATACGACTTCACCCTTGTGATTGGAATCTACCATTGTTTTCCTCCGACACTTTGAAAAATCAGGCGCTCTGTGATTTTCCTGATATAGCTTTCTAGAAGATATTCCGCCACTTCATGAAATGGCTTCCTATAACGTCGATGCCTACGCTGCAGAGCGCGCCGCAAAGGCCGATGATTCCCATTCCCAGGATGACCATCGGGTATTCCATAACCGTGTGGTGGTACCAGACCCAGTAACCGAGCCCTCCTTTGCTGGCGATCATCTCCGCCGCCACCACCATTAGCCATGTGATTCCGATTGCGACCTTCATTCCGGTGAAGATCTGGGGCATGGCTGCCGGAAGAATAATTTTCCACAACATGCCCATCCTGTTTATCCCGAAAGACATTGCCGCCCGGGGCAGCCGGATGTCCACTTCCGAAATGCCGCCCATAGTGTTATAAACGATGGGAAAGAAGGCCCCGTAAAAAGTCAGAAAGACGATCTGGGATTCGATGTTGATAAAAAAGAGCACCGTCAGGGGAATCCATGCTATCGGCGGTATGGGCCGAACCATTTCAACCGCCGGGAAAAGCAGGTAATTTGCGATACGTGAATACCCTATGGCAACTCCGATGGGGAATCCGATCAAAAGCCCGAGGAGAAACCCGCACAGAACCCGCAGAAAGCTGCGAAAAATTTCGGTAAAGATGACTCCCAGTTTGAGTTGAAACAGTGCGGCAAAGACGGCTGCGGGAGTGGGAATCTGATGAAATTGCCCGGTAAACTGGACGAGAATGGTCCATGCCAGGAGAAAAAGAAGCACAGACATAATCCTTCTCACCGTGGTCCAGTTGGCCACCGTTTTTCTCACCTGTTTCCACAAATTAGACGTTGTATTCAAGGTGCTTGCAGACACGTTCGGTTCTCCTTTACTTGGTAATCGACTCGTCCAAAGATTCGGTGATCGCTTTCCGCCATGGAATCAGGCGGAGAGTGATAAAGCGGATGAGCGTCGAAGATCCCAGCCCCAGGAGTCCGATGACGATCATTCCGTCGACGATCAGGGGATAGCGGATCAGCGTATATGCTTCCCATATGCGGTAGCCGAGCCCCCATTTCCCGGAGATCATTTCGCCGGCGACTGATGCCATCCAGGCGATTCCCATCCCCAGGGCTGCCCCCGTGGAAATTGAAGGAAGGGCTCCGGGGACGACGATGTGCCAGAAAATATGTCTGGGCCTGGAACCGAGGCACTGGGCGGCCCTGAAATAGTCGCGGTCGATCAGCCGGACCCCGGTAATCGTGTTGAGCAGGATCGGGAAAAATGCTCCGACAAAGCAGATAAAGGCGACACTGGCTTCTTCCCAGGGGAAAAAGAGGATTGCTATCGGAATATAAGCGATCCCCGGAATGGGGCGAAGAATCTCGAGGGTCGGGAATGTCAGGTCGCTGAAAATTTTGTTCCACCCGATCATCAGCCCGGTCGGTATCGCAATGAGGCATGCAAAGGTAAACCCGCCCAAAACCCTCAGCGTAGAAAGGGATGCGTCCATCCAGAAGCCCTTGCTTCCCATCCACTCAATGCCCCATTCGAGAACTTCCGCAGGGCCTGGGATGAGGACAAAGCGGTAAATTCCAAAATTCACCAGCAGGCCCCAGATTACGAAAAGCGATAAAACGGACGCTGTGTTGAGGACCATCTTCAGGGTAAAAATCTTTGATAGAAAAGAGGGCCGTTCAAAAACAAAGTCGGATTCGTTAATTTTTTCGGGTATGGTATTCGTCTGATTTTTCATTGTGTGCCATCCGATTCCGGTTCACGGCGCCGGTCTGAAGATAAGGCCGGCGCCGCACATTTAGAGCCTAAAAGAGTCCGCTATTTGGAAAAGCTGGTATCGACCCAGTCTACGGCCTTGAAAGGCTCCTTCAGGAACCCTTTGGAGCTGAGAAAGTCGATGTCGCGCTGCATAACATCGATATGCTCCTGCGTGATTGTGTCGGCGTAGTTGTAGCTTGCCAGGGAGCCTTTCAGTACCTCAAGCGGAAGTTTCCCTTCTGTTTCCTTGAAGACGATCTGGGCTGCCTCGTCCGGATGCTCTTTAAGGAACTTGTGAAGGTCCTGATCCGCCTTTACAAAAGCCCTGACGACGTCCGGATTCTCTTTTGCGAACTTTTCACTTACGACGATCGGCCAGATCGCATTCACGTATGGCTCGTATTTTTTGCAGTTTCCCGGTGGAACCAGTTCGCCGATACCCTTGTGCTTGGTCAACTCAACATACGGCGGCCAGTAGCAGAAACCGTCGAGTTTACCGGCTTCAAGATTTCCGACCGCAACTTCAGGAGCCTGGTTCACGATATTGAACTTGATACCTTCCTGACGCATTACCTCTTCGAGTATGCGGTGATGGGAAGATCCGATCCCGGTCGCAACGTTCTTTCCATCCAGATCCTTGACATTCTTGACCGGGGAACCCTTGGGAACGAATATTGCACCCACATCTCCCTTGGGATAAACGGCGATGCCGACCCATTTCGTGTTTTTCATCTTGCCCTGGAGCATTACAGCCGGCATGTTTCCGAGATAAGCGAATTCCAGTTTCCCGGCGATCCAGTTGTTGATCAGATGCACGCTGTACAGCCCGAAAAACCATTCTACCTCGACATTAGGCATGTACTTTTCATAGAATTTCTTTTCCTTCATCACCGATGTTTCCAGCATGCCATAAGGGCAGTAGCCTATGGTCAGCTTCATTTTTTTATTGGTGATGACATCCGACGCTAAGGACGGGATCGTTGTAATTAAGAGAAAAAACACCAACATTAATGCACATATAAATCTTTTATTCATTTCATCTCCTCCTTTATAATGTGTAAATCTGTTCTTTTCCCCCACTATCCTCTCACTCTAATTCCTATGGTGCGATATCCAACCATTCTCTTTTGCTATTTGCACAGCAAAGGAGAAGGCCTACTTTTTAAACCAGTCCTTGTCCGTGTAAGTTCCCATCCAGTTATCCTTGAACTCCTCGTAATTTTCCCCTTTTTGAACTTTTTCCCTATAGGCTTCGAAGGTTTCCCACCCGTACATTCCGTCCGGCCAGCGCGGCTCATGTTCAACAAACCGCGGAATGGGGTAGCGCCAACCGGCTTTGTGCATGTGCTCGAATCCTTCGATAAGCGTCTCGAGGTAAGAGACCGGCAGCACCATCCACAAGTCATCGTCGCTGTCGCCCGTAAACCGGTACTCGCCGAAGGTAGGTACAACGTAGGTAGGCTTCCCGGTGTTCATGGCCGGCGCCAGACCCCAGCAGCACAAACCGCCCCGTCCGCTGTTTTCCGCAACGATCCGCTCGCCGCTCTGATCGCAGATGCCTTCGATGACGCGGTTGAGTCTGGCAGGGTTCAGGCTCATCAGGATCAGGTCCGGCTCAACCTTGGTCCAGGCCAGAGGGGACATCACCACACCGATATACCCTTTTCCGGCCGGAATGAACGGCTTGTCGCACTCGAATTTCCTGGCAACCTCCTGGTTCGGTATCAACCTGGGGTATATGGCCGTGCCGTCGTTCATGTAAGGCGGTTTTTCCACCCAGCCGTTGGCCACGCTGCCCTCGAGACAGTAATTGTCCTCTAGGGTGAGCGCGTGTGTCCTTCCCGTGGTCTTTGTAAGGTGAAGGCACTGGCAGATGAGAAGCCTGGTTTTGTAATTTTTAAGCGGCCTCAAGGCTTTTTCCGGAATTTCACTTTCATTCTTAACATATTTGTAGGCTAAAGGAAAGGTGTTCGGCCGCAAAAACCGGTCCATTATTTCGCCCATTTTATGATATTTTTCTAAAGACATGTCATGATCTCCTTAACTGTTTAATTGTTTCGCCCTGCGAGCGGTCAAGTCACTGAATCCATGCGTTACACCATTTACTCATATGCTTTTTCAAACATTGACGTTTTTCGCAACATTCGCTCGAAAGTATACGGAGGAACCCAGCTGATCTGCGGGTTGATATTCAACTTGCGGTGACAGGCTTCTTTTATTTTCTTCTCAAGATCCGGAAGCTGATTAGAATCAACACCTTCGCCGTATTCGACTTTAATTTTTAACGGTGGAATAATACGGGGCGGCGGAACTTCCAGGATGATTTTTATCGATCCAGTCACAAGCGGCGCAAACTCGGAAATGATTTCCCTCATCGCTGCAGGGTAAAAATTTACACCTTTGACGATCAGCATATCGTCCGAACGGCCGACGATTTTGAGGCGCTTGCCTGTGAAGCCGCAGTTAGGGCAGGGTTCGGTCAGAACCTCAACTATGTCGCCATAGGCGTAGCGAATTACCGGGCAGGCATCCCGGTCAAGGGAGGTGTGCACGAGTTCGCCGACGGCGCCATGGGTGCTTTCAATCGGCTCCCGGCTGATCGGGTCGATGAGGTCGTCCTGAGCCAGGTTGTAGTCTGGTGCAAAGCAGTGCAGGCCATGGTATTCATCCGAATCACATGCCAGGCCGAACACCAGCCCGCCGGGCGACCAATAATCAAAAACCCTGGCTCCATAGGCCTTTTCAAGCCTCTGTTTGACTTCAGGAATGCCTGGACCCGGCTCACCGCAGAGCAGCAGCGATCGGAAGCCAAGCTCGCCCACTTCCTTTCCGATGCTTTTTGGCGCTCTTAAAATCATGTGCTCAGCCAGCGACGGAGTCGTCGCAAACGTCACCGGCCTGGTCAGTTGCGCATACTGAAGAATGGAGTCTGCACCTGCGCGGACATCCACATCAATGGGGAGGGCGCCCATTCTGCGAATTCCCCACAACAGCATGCTGGTTGCGTAAATGCCCAGAGCATATGCAAAAAGGACGCGATCGCCGGGCATGATTCCGCTGTTGCGAAACAGAAATGCCCACAAGTCGGCCACCGGGCCATTAATTTCGCGACGCGAAAATGTGTAGGTGAATGTGGGAGTGCCGCTTGTACCTGACGTTGTTGAGGTAAGTTCCAATTCTTCCAACCTGGCGCATAAATGCATGCCGAAGGGATGACCGTAACGTTCCAGAGATTCAGTTTGGCTGGCCCGTTCATCCTGTTTGGTCATCATAATGGGAAGCTTCCGAAAGTCTTCAAGGGTTTTGATATCGGCCGGAAGAGCCCCGCAAGAATTAAACCGTTTTCTATAGTAATCTGAATTATTATAACAATATGTTAATTGTCTTAGAAGTTTTTCCTCTTGAAGCGCCTTGATTTCTTCGGATGTCATAAAGTTAAGAATTTCATTTTTATATCTCATGATTCATGCCCTTATTTTACTTTGTATACATTCTTCGATTAGATAGAATATCTCTTAATGATTAAAGATAGTTAAGATCATTGCCCCATCATTGTATTTGGAAGCCAGAGAGATAACTGGGGAAACATAATTAATTCTACCATTGTGAGTGCTTCTACTCCAAGGAAGGGCAAGACGCCCTTTGTGCCTTGTTTCATGCTCACATCCTTGCCGGCAGCACTTACGGCTGCGAAAAGGTTAAGGCCAACGGGAGGTGTTAACGTCGAAATCTCTATCATTTTGACAAAAAGAATCCCAAAAAGGATAGGATCAATTTGATAGCCTTGAACAAGGGGGAAAAGGAATGGCAGTGTGATGACCATGATCGAGGCAGTGTCAATCAAACAACCCAAAACCAGATACAGCAAAGTGAAAAATACGATTAGCCCCAGACCAGAAGTAATCGACGAGGTAATAAATTCGACACACTGTGAGATAACTCCCTGAAGTGCAAGAAATCTGGAAAAGAGAAGGCCTCCGATCAATATTGTAAATATAATGCAGGCAACGGCGGCAGAACTCTTTAGACCTTCTATTATCCAGTTTCCTTTAAGGCCAAGTTTAAACAGGGCAATAATGAATACTCCGAAAGCCCCGATGGCACCTGCAGCAGAAGGGGCAAAAAAACCGCCCCAGATTCCGCCGAAGACAAGAATAATTATGATTACAATGCCCCATGCCCGCCCCAGGGAAGCAAGCTTTTCTTTCATGGAGTAATCTTCTAAGGCGAGCTTTGGTGCAAGAGAGGGTTTGAGTCTCACAAAAATCAGGATAAAAAGGCTGTAATTGATGGCCGTCAATAAGCCGGGAATAATACCGGCTATCATCAGCCTACCAAGTGATACTTCTGTGATCATGCAATATATGACCATGGTAAGGCTGGGGGGAATCATGGCAGCGAAAGTACCTGCTGATGCGATGCAGCCAATGGATAAGGATTTCGAATAACCCTGCTGCAGCATTTGTGGCAGAGCCAACCGTGTGAAAACAACAGCATTCACCACTGTCGAACCTGATACTGCTCCAAATGCGGCGGAACCCCAGGTTACCGTCAAGTAAAGCCCCCCCCGGAGTCTTCCTAACCATATTTTCGCTACATTGAAAAGATCATCAGTCATCCCGCAAGAACCGGCAATAGTTCCCATGAATACAAAAAGGGGCAACACAGCCCAGGAATAGTTGCCAACAACACTGTAAGGAAGAGTTTGTACTACGGCAAAGGCTGTTTCCAGACTGGAAGTCAGAAACAATCCGAAGAAACCTATCAGGCCGAGAGAGACACCTACAGGTATTCCGAAACAGAGAAGGAGAAAAAGAAGGATTACTGATATTATGCCAATCCATTCAGTTGTCATTAACTAAGGCTCCTGTTCAAGGTAGTGAAGGATTTTAAGGTTTTCCCCTAAAAAGTTTGATCAACGTTTCTAAAAAATCTCTTAAACACTGCAACGTCATGACGCTGGCCCCCAAGGCAAGAGTCAGTTTTGCAGGATAAACAGGAAATCGGATAAGACCCGATTCGTATTCTCCGATACTGAAACTGTGAAGGCCATAAACCCATCCTTGCCAGGCAACGATAAAGAAAAACAATAGAGTTAAAAAATAATTTACAAGTTCGAATTTCATTCGTGTCGAAGTCATGAGGCGAGATGTCAATAAATCTACTGCAATATGCATCTTGTTTGACTGGGTCAGAGCGATGGCCATAAAGGTTCCCCCTATCATTAGGGCTTCGGTAAATTCGAATGCTCCGGGGATAGGATGATTAAAAAATTTTGAGCCGATAACATCGAAAGTACCAATAAGCATCATTATAAACAGACAAATCCCTGCAAAAAGAGCTGAACCTTTTATAATCCGATCGATGAAATTTACCATTTCCAAATCTCCTCATGGTTTTGTTCTATAACCATAGGGATGGCCTTCGGTCATCCCTATGGTTCATTCTCATCAAGATCACTTGATTTTTTCCCGCATCTCCTTCCAGATACTGATCGTCTGCTTAGCTGCATCTCCTTTTCCGAGTTTCTGCATTTTATCAATCCAGTCGTTAAAAAAATCAGGGGAAGCCTTTTTCCATCTCTCTAAATCCCCGGCTTTAAACGAATGAAATTGAACTCCAGCAGTCTTTAACGCCTCCCTTGCTTTTACTTCCTCTTCTGCTGTTGTTTTCAATTCCATCTCACGGGCCTTTTCGACGATTTCAAGGATCTTTTTTTGGTTTTCCGGAGAAAGCTTCTGCCAGCTTTTTTCACTTATCCATACGCCCCATGCCGGCCCTTCCCAAATCACTATCTCAGTGATGTTTTTGGTTATATCTTGAAGCTTGTATGAAAGCACCATGTCAACACCAAAAGGGCAACCGTCGATGACTTTCCGCTGCAGATTTTCGTAAAGTTCAGGCAAAAAGATATTAACGGGAACTGCATCAGCCGCTTGAAACAGGCGGGGTAAATCTTCTCCCCATGTCCTTATTTTCTTGCCCTTCAAATCTTCCAATTTGGTCACCGGATCCCTGGTGACAAGCAAGTAAGGATTGAGCAGGTGAAAAAAGAGGGGTCTTATTTGCTGCTGTTTGGCCTCTTCCATAAATGCGGGAACTTTATCCATAAAGGCCTTCATTATGGCGCTTGACTGCCGGATATTATCCATTGCCATTGGGATGGAATTTGGCGCACAGAATAAGGGCAGCTCAGATGGAAAATATCCCGGCGACATCCCTGCCATATCTATGGCGCCGCCCCTCAATAGAGTCAGGTTCTCCTTGGCAGCACCAAGTGCATTCGACCAGAAGATCTGAATTTCGACTTCCCCTCCTGTTGCTTTTTTCACCTCGTCTGCAAACCATTGATCAATTTTCGATCCGGCTGCGGATGCGGGAAACTGATGGTTCATTTTGAGGACCGTCTTCGCCGATACTCCGGAACTCACACAAAAAACTAAAACGATGGCAGTCAGGCCAACAATCAATGAGTCCTGTAAAAACTTGATCATGATAGAACCTCCATTTTGGAAATTAATGTTAATTAAATTCTCCGACCATTGTCAGTATCTGTTATTAACCGACTTTCGTTTACAAACAGTCTATCTTAGGAGAACTGATTATTTTTCAGAATAGAAAGTTTTTATGATATGCCTCATACAATCCACACACTTTTCCATCCATTCCCCTTTTTCAATCTCTTCCTGAATATCTTCATCGTAGAGATCATAGCTGAACGGGTCAAAACCCAAAACATCCACACAGTCACTGCATTGAAATTTCTGTTGAAAATCACCGGCGAGTTTTACAGTTCTCCGCCGGTATTCTTCACGCATATTTTCAGTAACAATACCATTCTTTAAATAGGCATCACATTCGAACGGGTCAAAATCATTAAGTTTTACATGTTTCCCGTCCGACGTCTCTCTTAATATCGCATTCATCAAAGCATTGACACGCTCAATCGGTTCCGGAATTTTGGAATTGTCCATTCCGGGCTCCCTGTAGCACCGGGTGATGATCTCCAGATAAATGGCAGTGATGCCGGCAGCAAATACCTTGCACAGAAAACGCTCCGTATCCGGTTTGTCTGTATATAGTTCCTTAAAATCCCAATGCTCTTTTGGCAAAAAATCAAGATCCTGCAGAACAAGAAAGACCGCCTTATCACAGTTGTTTCCGGAATGGTAAAGTTTGGCAACCCGGCGGCAGGCTTCCTCCTTGTCAAACGGCACTGGCCTCTCTTCCTTGCATATTGTTTCACCCATACCCATGTCTTCCTTTATCTTTACTTGTATTCAGATAATATCTCGACGCAGACGTCGGTCGTCAAAAAGGCACCTTCTGATTTGATCTCTCCGTTTACCTTGACGGCAGGAAAGGCATTAACGCCCGCCGCTTCATGCTGTTTGGGGTCATCGATTCCTTCAAAATCAATTTCCAGGCCCATTTTCTTCAAAGCTTTACGCAAATTCTTTTCGGTGATCTGCGATCTCGGACATCCGGCCGTAAAAAACTCGATTTTCTCTATCATTGGTTAATCCTTTAGCTCTTTAGTTTTTTCATTCTTTTCCTGTAAAATGTGATCCATCTCGACGCATATTCGTCACGGCCCATGCTCAGATCGGCCGCAAGTATCGCCTTCATCACCTCCTCCTGTAAGGGACTGGTAATGGGGCAGGTCAACCCGCAACGGATCGCCATGGCTAAAAATGCTCCGTTTAAGGATTCCCGGTCCGGTATGCCGAAGGATACGTTGCTGCACCCCATAGTGACGTTTACACCATAAGTTTCTACAATGGC
>JAHJJB010000100.1 GCA_018823005.1 Pseudomonadota bacterium
ATTGTTTTCATTTCGATACCGGTGTTGGCCCAGGAAAGACCGGAAGCAAAGCAGGAACCCGGTCCTCTGCAAGTCTTCAACGCGATCATAAGACCATATCAGAGCTTGAGCGATTACACCGTAAAAATACAAGTTAAAGTAATGATGCCGGGTTTCAGGATACCCGACTTTGCGGCTGATCTCTATTTCAAGAAACCGGACAAGCTTCATATCGAAACGAAAAGTTTTGCACCGATTCCCCGCAACAGCGGTTTTTTCGATCCTTTCCAGTTCTATCCGGGGAAAAACAGGATAACCTTCAAACAAACCGTCGATTTGGACGACATGCAGGCTGAGTTATACAGGGTGGAACCGGACGAAAGCGAAACCCGCGTCCGGTTTTACAATGTATGGGTTGGAGGTAACCCCAGGCGAATCCTGCAGGTGGAAAACCATTCGTTCAAAGGCACAATAGCTCTGGTGAAACTGACATATAAAAATGTAGAGCAGGGTCCTGAAAACTGGCTGATGCCCGAAAAAGCACATGTCCACCTTACTTTTCCGGAAGGAATGCAGAACCGTGATAACCCATCTTTTTTAATAAAAGACAACCCCGTTTCCGCCGGAAGGATTAAACCTGATGAGATACAGGGAGAAGGCGACATTTATATTTCATACAGTGACTGGCGGATCAATACCGGTCTCGATGACAGTTTCTTTCAGAAAAAATGAATAGATATTGATGCGACCAGATTAACAGCCGTGCCCGGAGCGGGTACAACGACGCATGAGAATACAGGAGCCAGAAGTCAGAATATCCATGATATTGTTTTTCTTCTGTATTCTGACTTCTGTATTCTCATATAAAAGGTGAGTGTCTATCATGAAAAATTCTACAACGGAGCAATACAGATACTTCCTCAAGGATACTATCCGGAAGCATATCGATTTCTCGAAGACAGATCAAAACAGGGGCATCGATCCTCCGCCTATTGAAAAGCCTTTTGCTGACGATGCTGTAATAACAGATCTTTCAAAGCCTTACGAATTAAAAAATATCCCTGACATAAGACTTTCAGATGCGATTAAAAACCGCAAAAGCCGCAGAGCCTTCCTGAACAGACCAATTACATTGGATGAACTATCTTTTCTTCTCTGGTCAACTCAGGGCATCCGTAATATAATCGATCGCGGACATGCCTATAGGACCGTCCCTTCAGCAGGATGCCGCCATGCCCTGGAAACCTATCTCTGCGTTCTGAATATTGAGGGTTTAAAAGCTGGCGTATATCGCTATCTGCCAATGGAGCACCGGCTCCTTTTTGAATTTGCTGAAGATCGTCTTAAAGAAAAAATTGTGGAAGCCGCTTACGGTCAGCCATATCCGGGAAATGCCGCGGTGACATTCATCTGGACTGCGATACCTTACAGAATGGAATGGCGATATGATCTTGCGGCGCATAAAGTGATTGCAATTGACGCCGGCCATGCCTGTCAAAATCTCTACCTGGCCTGTGAAGCAATAAGTGCCGGAACTTGCGCTATCGGTGCTTATGATCAGGAAGCCATGGACAGGTTGCTGAGGATCGATGGTATGGATGAATTTACTGTTTACCTTGCCCCTGTTGGAAAGGTAAAAAAGACAGAGGGTTTGGATTAAACTAACAAAAGGAGGTCCGCAATGAAGATTTTAGTTGCTTACTATTCACTTTATGGCCATGTTAAAAGAATGGCTGAAGCCATTAAAGAGGGTGCAGGCCAGGTAAAGGGGGCCGATGTTTATATGTGCCGCATCCCGGAAACATTATCTCAAGATGTCCTGGAAAAAATGGGAGCCTTGGAGGTCCAGAAAGGTTTTGCCGATATCCCGGTCTGCAAGGCAGACGACCTGGCCGGGGCGGATGCCATCATTTTCGGCACCCCCACACGCTTCGGAAATATGTGCGGGCAAATGCGCCAGTTTCTGGACGGAACAGGAGAACTCTGGTCAAAAGGGGCTCTTGTCGGAAAAGTCGGAAGTGTTTTTGCAAGCAGCGCCACGCAGCACGGCGGTCAGGAATCGACAATTTTAAGTTTTCATATAACTCTTCTGCATCATGGCATGATAGTAGTAGGATTGCCCTACTCCTTTGCCGGACAGATGCGCATAGATGAAGTGACCGGTGGCTCACCATACGGGGCAACAACGATTGCAGGCGGAAAGGGTGAAAGGATGCCCAGTGAAAACGAATTGAACGCTGCCCGGTTCCAGGGAAAGCATGTTGCGGAAATTACCGCAAAACTGATTCGATAAGGAGATGCAGGATTCGAGTGAAAAATCCACCTGACCCGGAAAGAGCTCGAATGCCACGAAAACATTTTCTAAAAATGAGGCTTTTGGCTTGACATCTCAAATGAGACGGCCGACCTTGTCTGTCCCGAAAAATATTGCAGAAAGGTATCGGAGAAAAACACTTGAATCCTTGAACCCTCGAATCCTTGACCCCTTTTTACCAATGGATTGTTATGTCTTTAATCGCTGTGCGTGACGTGTGCTGGGGCTTTGGTGACGCTCCCCTGCTCGATAATATTAATCTTCAAATCGAAAAGGGGCAGCGCATCTGCCTGCTGGGCCGAAACGGCGTGGGCAAGTCTTCTCTGCTCAAGCTTATATGCAACACCATCCTGCCGGACAGCGGCGATATCTGGCGTCAGCAGGGCATCACTATCGCGGCCATGGAACAGGAGGTGCCATCCGGCTCCGATGGCACTATCTTCGAGGTGGTAGCCCTGGGGCTAGGCGACAAAAGACAGGCGGTCGAAAGCACTTTGTCCAGGGTTGGTCTTGATCCTGAAAAAAGGTTCGCCGACCTTTCCGCAGGCATGAAGCGGCGAACGCTTTTTGCCCGCGCCCTGGCCCGGGAACCCGACCTGCTTTTGCTGGATGAACCCACAAACCATCTCGACATAGATGCCATTCTCTGGATGGAAGAGTATATCCTTCGCCACGTAAAGACACTGCTTTTTATTACCCACGACCGGGCTTTTTTAAAACGTATAGCTACGCGTATTATAGAGCTGGACAGGGGCCGCTTGACCTCTTACGACTGCGACTATGACACTTATCTGAAACGCAGAGAGGCCGTACTTGAAGCTGAAGAGCAGCAAAAAAGGGGTTTCGACAAAAAGCTTTCCCAGGAAGAGGTCTGGATCAGGCAGGGTGTCAAGGCCCGCCGCACCCGCAACGAAGGCCGCGTCCGGGCCCTTCAGAAATTGCGCGCAGAAGCCATGGCACGCCGCTCAAAGACAGGTAATGTCAGGATGGAACTCCAGAAGGCGGAAAGAAGCGGCCGGCTGGTTATCGAAGCCAAAGAGGTAAACCATTCCTACGGACAGACCCCCATTGTCCGGGACTTTTCCGCCACCATAATGCGGGGGGACAAGGTTGGCATCATTGGCCCCAATGGTGCGGGGAAAACCACGCTTCTTGCTGTCCTGTTAAAAGAAATAACTCCTGACAAGGGTTCTGTAAGTCACGGCACCCAGCTTCAGGTGGCTTATTTTGACCAGCTAAGGGCTCAGTTGGACGAGCAGAAAACCGCGGTTCAAAACATCGGCGAGGGCAACGATTTTATCATGTTTAACGGCCAGAAACGCCATGTGATAAGCCATCTGCAGGATTTTCTCTTTTCCCCGGAAAGATGCCGCCTGCCGGTTCATCTGCTTTCCGGCGGAGAACGGAACAGGCTGCTGCTTGCAAGGCTCTTTTCCAAACCGGCAAATGTTCTGGTACTTGACGAACCCACAAACGATCTGGATGCCGAAACGCTGGAACTTCTGGAGGAGCTTCTGTTCGATTATAAGGGAACCCTTCTGCTGGTCAGCCATGACCGGGCTTTTTTGAATAACGTTGTAACCAGCACCATTGTATTTGAAGGCGGGGGGATAGTGATCGAATATGCCGGAGGTTACGATGACTGGCTCCTGCAAAGGACCATACCTGCGGAGACGCCGCACGAAAGAAAAGAGGCCAAAAGAGTCCGGCTACCCTCACCATCCACAAAGCCAGGGAAGCTCGGGTTCAAGCAATCGCGGGAACTCTCTGAACTGCCCCGCAGGATCGAAGAACTCGAATCCGAGCAGAAAGCCATCCACGAAGCCATGTCCGATCCTTTCTTCTACAAAAAGAGCAGAGAGGAGATTGCCGCCCTCCAAAAACGCCTCACCGAAGTGGAACAGGATATTGAGGCAAGCTATCTTCGCTGGGAGATACTCGAAAACCCCGAATAATTAATCACTGCCACATACCTACTTTATCAGCTCCGGCAGATAGGTTGCTATTTCAGGAAACAGCATCAGTAAAAATATACATATGATATATGCCGGCAGAAAATATGTTACTCCTCTGAAAACATCATTCAGAGAGATATCCTTTGCCATACCGGCCACAACATAAGCCGTGGCGCCTACAGGAGGCGTGACAGCGCCCATCGTCGTAATGACCGTTATCGTAACACCGAACCAGAGCGGGTCGTATCCGAGCTGGATGGCAACAGGAAAGAAAATGGAGATGGTTATCAACAAGAGAGCAAGGGCATCCATGAACATCCCGCCGATTAAATAAATAACAAAAATTATAAGCATTATGAATGCATTTGGAACCGGAAGCGCCACAACCCAGTCGGCAATATCATAGGGTATTCTTGTAACGGCAAGAAAGCGGCCGAATATCACGGCGCCCGCAATAATCACTATGACCATGCATGATACCCTTAATGTATCGGATATTGACGCAAGAAAACCCTTCCAGCTTAAACCCCGCCGGATAATGCCAATAATTATGGCAAAAAACGAACCGACGGCCCCGGCCTCTGTCGGTGTAAATATCCCGAAAAAAAGTCCGAGCATCACGAGCATGAAAAGAATCACCATTTCGAGCGCTCCTGAAAGGGCTTTTATTTTTTCGGCAAAACCGGTCTTTGGACCAACCGGCCCCCATTCTGGATGAATGGAACATACAAGATAAATGGTTCCCATGAAAAGAGACGCGAGAACAAGGCCGGGAAAAACACTTCCGTAAAAAAGCTTTGCAATCGACTGCTCTGTAGAAAGCCCTATTACGATCAATACTACACTCGGTGGGATGACAACTCCGAGGGTCGACCCACAGGCAACAGTTCCGGTGCTGAGCTTCGGATCATAATTGTATTTTTTCATCTCCGGCAGTGCAACGGTCGACATAGTGGCTGCGGTAGCCGCATTCGAACCGCATATGGCGGAAAAAGCAGCACATGCCATTACCGTTGCCATTGCCAGTCCGCCCCGGATATGTCCGACCCATTTATAAGCGGCGCTGTAAAGCTTTTCATTAACACCTGAATAAAAAGCGATCTGACCCATGAATATGAACAGCGGAATAACGGTAAGACCCTGCTGGGAGAATGTTGACCATATGACCGAACTCACCATGTTAATCCCGGCCTTGACCGAAACCACATAGCAAAACCCGATGAATCCGACTATACCCATCGCGAACCCGACAGGTATGCCGAGGAAAAATATTACAAGCATGAGGACGGCAATCCCGATGATACCTTCAAAAGCAAGATTCATTTGCCGCCATCCATTCCAGAGAAAAGAGCTCTGAGCAGATCACTGAAACAGACAAGCGTTAGAACCGCGCATCCGAATGCGACGGCATATATAAACGGATAATATATTATCCTTAAGGTTTCGGTGAGCTCTCCTGTTTTCCACAAAGTAACAGCCTTTACCGCCAGCTGCCACGTGACAACAGAAAAAAAAGCCATGCAAATGAGATCTCCGGCCACCCGCAACGCTTTTTTCGTTTTTGCAGAAAAGGTGTTTATCAGGACATCAACTGCAACATGACCCCTTTTTGTCTGTGTCTGCCCCAGTGCAAAAGCCGTAACTATTGCGCCGAAAAGTCCCATGAGTTCATAGGTTCCAGGAACCGGCGCCCAGACAATGCGGAAAAAGATGTTGCCGCAGGTCAGAACAACCATGGCAACAAGAAATATTCCGCCGACAAAAGTCAGCACGCTATTCAAAAGCTCGTTTATCCTGTTCATAATCTCCATAAATACTGACGGCACTGGATTCCCGCTTTCACGGGAATGACGAAAAAGAAAGCGGAAATCCGGTTCTATAACTATTCGCTATCCACTATTCACTGTTCACTATCCACTATCCACTATTTCTTCGAATGCTTCTTGATTAAAGCTTTGATATCAGCAATTATAGCTTCAGCGGGAAGGCCCTTTTCCCTGGCATCTGTTACCCACTTGTCGTTCATCGGCTGAAGCCTCTTGTCCCATTCGGCCTTTTCGGCAGGAGGAAGGGTAATCACTTCCACATTATAATTCTGTTTTGACCAGGCCACCGATTCTTTCACATGGTTATCCATGTAATTGCCGGTCCATTCGGCCTGCTCGACGGCAAGATCGTCCATGACTTTCTGAACATCCTTTGGAAGTGAATTCCACGTTTCCATGTTCATGACAACGGCAAAAGGATAAATCGAGGTCTCGGTCATTGTAATATACCGGCAATGCTCCGCGAACTTGAAATCCTTCATCGCCTCAAGAGATGATATGAGACCCTTGACTGTGCCTTTCTGCAGGGCTTCAACAGTTGCAGGCATAGGCATTCCGACAGGATTTGCGCCCCATGCCTTAAGAATCTGTGCTGCCCCTCCTGAGGCTCTCAGATCCATTCCCTTTATGTCGTTCAGATTCCTCACAGGAGTCTTGGACATGATGTTGGCCGTAGCTGTCGTGAACATGGTTAAAACCTTGACCTTGGCAAATTCTTCAGGTTTGTATTTTTCATAAAGATCCAGCAGTACAAGACTTCCCACCCTCGCATCTGGTATCCCAATGTGAAGACTAGTTGCATTTGTGACTATAAACCGGCCCGGCTGATAAGCCATGCAGAGATTGCCTATATTTGCCTGACCAGCTATAACGCCGTCCATCATCTCCGTAGCACCGAGAAGAGTACCGCCCGGGAAAGTCTTTACGACAACCTTGCCGTTTGTTCTCTTTTCAACTTCCGTTTTCCATCTCTCCATCTGTACGCACGGGAAAGTCGGAGCCGGCGGGAAATTTGCATATGTAAGCGTAATCGTTTCTGCTGATGCAGAAACCGGCATACATATTCCCGTTAAAAGCAATGCAAGAACCAAACTCGATAGAATCAATCCTGTTTTAACTTTCATTGAACAAACCTCCTTGTTGGTCGGTTGTTTAAAAAGTCCGCTTCTCTGAATGATTCAGGCAAAGCGGTATTAGTTATTTGCCCATATTTCCATTTCGGTTGTCAAAAACCCTTTTGCTTTTTCTTTCCGTCCGCGGCAGCGAACCGTAATCTACAATTTCAACATGGGACCGGACAAGTACCTTCCGGCGAACTTCAGCCGCAATCGCTTCGGCAAGCTTTAAATCCCCTTCGGATGAAATCCCTGATCCGCGCTCAACCTTAATCAGCATCATATCGCGCCCGTCTTCAAGATGTTTCAGGTGAATCTGAAATTCACTCCCTATTTTTCCTATACTGCTCAAAATATGATCTATCTGGCTCGGATAAATGTTAACCGCCCTGTAGGTGAACATATCGTCGGTACGTCCCAGTATTCTGTCATGCCTCGGGAAAGGGACCCCGCATTCGCAAGGGCCATCAAATATGCGGGTTACGTCATGGGTCCGGTAGCGTATAAGAGGACTTGCTTCCTTGCACAGAGTCGTCACAACAAGCTCGCCCTCTTTTCCGTTCGGAACCGGCTTTAAGGTCACAGGATCAATTATTTCGAAAATAAAGCGGTCCGCCCAGTAGTGGATTCCCTTGTGAAAAACGCAATCAAGCCCTGTTCCCGGACCATATACTTCCGTCAGCCCGTAAATATCAAATATATGCTCCACTCCCATGAGTTCCATTATACGCTTCCTCATAGCATCACTATGCCTCTCTGCTCCGAGGATTATTTTCTTTACCTTGATTTTCGAAAAGAGATTCCTCTTGTGAATCTCTTCCGCCATCAGAAGTGCCATTGATGCAGTTGCGCAGAAAATGGTGGTCTCCATGTCGACCAGCATATCACAGTGCATATCCGCATTGGCAGGACCCATCGGAATGGTTATAGCTCCGAAGCGTTCAGATCCGGCCTGGAACCCGGCTCCGGCAGTCCACAAACCGTAACCAACGGCAATCTGAACCCGGTCATCGCGCGTCAGGCCTGCAATCTCATAACATCTCGCAAACATATCGGCCCAGATGTCGATATCCTTTTGAGTGTAGCAGAGTACTTTCCGTTTGCCGGTAGTGCCCGAAGAGGCATGAACCCGGACAATGTCATTAAAAGGAACCGAGCGCAGCGGAAAAGGATATCCGCTTTGCAGGTCTTCCTTGTCTGTAAAAGGCAGCCTTTCAAGATCCTCCATTTCCCGCACATCACTCGGATTGATGCCGGCATCGTCCAGTTTTTTTCTGTAAAACGGGGAGTTGGCATAGGCATGTGAAACGGTCCATTTAAGTCCTTCCGCCTGTATTTTTTTTAACTTTTCCTCTGTCAGATCATGTGGAATAAAGCCCATATTATAAAACTCCTCACATTTTTTCAGACGCTTTATAACCTGTTTCAAGTGCTCTTACTGAAGCGTCAAGCATCTCCTTTTTTCCTTTAAGCTGCCCGGCAAGAGCGCTCTTTACATCTTCAAAGGTGCAGAACAAACTTTTATTCTCTCCCTGCCTGACTTTTTCTCCTTTAAGTGCAAATCCCAGAAGAACAAGGTTAACTGATTTAGGATTTCCCATTTTCAGGGAAAGAGCGTCCGCATCAATTGCACGGGCATCAAAACCGGTATCAGGCTTTTTGCCGCTGTTTACATAAATCCAGGCCCCTTTTTTTAAAAATGAGCCGTGCTGCAGGATATTTTCAGGCTTTAACGCAATAAGACCGTCCGCCTGAAACGGCCTTATGAGAGGGCTGGAAAAATCTCCGACTTTAATATGGGACAGAACTGTTCCTCCCCGTTGGGCCATTCCATGAGTTTCAGAAGTAAAAACCTGACAGCCTTTCATTATGGCTGCTTCGGCAAGAAGCCTTGTAATGAAAAGAACGCCCTGGCCTCCTACCCCGCTTATAACAATTTGCTGACTGATAGAATTTCCCACAAAAAACTCCTTAATTTTAGATTCTTCTTTCGAATCCTCGAACCCTTGAACCTTCGAATCCTTATTTTATTACTATTGCCTTTTTTGGGCATACATGCACACATACGCCGCATCCGCTGCAAAGAAGAGGATCTATATCTGCCCGCTTTTTATCAATGTCAAAAACAATAGCCGGGCATTCAAAATGGCTGATGCAATACTCACAGGCCTCGCAGGCATCTGTAATTTCGACAAAGATTTTTTTTGTCCGCTTCTCCTTACTTTTTCCGCCTATAAGACACGGGTGTCTTGCAATAACAACGGCAGGCCCTTTATCTCTTGCGTACTGAACTGCCTCTTTAACAATCGGAAGAAATTCTTTTATTTTACAGGGATCACCGGTTTTACAGAATTTCACTCCGCATCCTTTGACAAGCGCTTCGATATCCACAATTTCAAGCGTTTCCCCTGAAGCTCCGAATCCTGAAGCAGGTGTCGGCTGATTTCCTGTCATAGCGGTAGTCCTGTTGTCCAGAATCACCAGCGTAAAATGCACGTTCTGCACCACGGTATCTATCAATGCCGGAATGCCTGCATGAAAAAAGGTCGAATCGCCTATTGTGGCAACTATGTCCGGCCTTTTGCTCTCATTCTTAAATGCATGATAGAAACCTCCGGCCTGGCTGATGGCAGCGCCCATGCACAAAACCGTATCAACCGCACCGAGGTTAAGCCCCAAAGTATAACAACCTATATCACTGGTATATATTCCTTTAGGGGCAGCCTTCTTTATCGCGAAAAAACTCGCCCTGTGCGGACATCCCGCACAAAGCGTCGGGCGCCTTCCGGGCTGCGATTGGACGGTTATCTTATCTGCCTTCAAACCTGCAAAGTCACATAGCATCTGCTCTATAGCTTCAGGCAGAATTTCTCCGACACGGGAAACAAAACCGTTAAGCTTACCCCTTGCCCTGGTCCTGTCAGCAATCTGCATCTCAATAACAGGCATTGATTCTTCTATGACCAGGACTTCATCATAGTCTGTACAAATGGAGGATATGAAATTCGTGTGAAGAGGATACGGCTGAATTACCTGAAAAAGGGGTGTTTTATCCCACAGGCCAAGAGCCTTCATTATTTCCCTTGTGTGTGCCGCGGCAACTCCTGATACAATAACCGCTTTTCCGGAAACAGCTTTTTTGTTAAGTTTTACAGGAGCGGTCTTCTTGTGGGCCGCAATTTTTTCAAGCTTTTTTTCAAGCTCGGTGTGAAGCTTAAAACGGAATTTAGGAGTAGCGGCCCATCTTGCCGGATCTTTTTTAAAATCTGCCTTTCTCTCAAATGAACCGAATTTATTAGCCTGAACATCCTGGCGCGAATGGCATACTCTTGTAGTAGGACGAAGCATCACGGGAATTTCAAAAGTCTCCGAAAGTTCATAAGCGATTGATATCATATCTTTCGCCTGAGCCGGAGAATCAGGATCAAGAACAGGGATCTTTGCCATCATTGCCATAAGACGGCTGTCCTGCTCGGTCTGAGAGGAATGAGGCCCCGGGTCGTCCGCGCTTATCACAATGAAACCGCCCTTTGCGCCCATGTATGCGGCGCTCATCAGAGGGTCTGACGCAACATTAAGTCCAACCTGTTTCATGCTGACGGCGGTTCTCAGTCCCGCCATGCATCCGGCATATGCGATCTCGAAGGCGACCTTCTCGTTCACTGCCCACTGGGAATGTACGGGAAGAGAGTGCTTCTCCTTTATCCGCACCAGCGACGCAAGGATTTCCGAAGCCGGAGTTCCCGGATAAGAAGTAGCGATAGCACAACTGTTCTCAAGAAGCCCCTGCGCGATGGCCTCGTTGCCCAGCATCAGTTTTTTCCTTCCCACGTATACCTCCACAATCAAAAAAAAAGCCGGGGTTTTTACAACCCAGGCTTTTTAAATCAAAAGAGCCTTGGGCTGCATCTGCGTCTTTGGCATAAAGCCGCCCAAGGCTCTGAAAAATTATATCTTGTATTCAGACTGGCTGGCCGGCTTTAAAATTTCTGCCACCACCAGCACCAGAGATTAAAACTCATTTTTACCCTGCATATAATTATTGTTTAATTTAGGAAATGCAAACCTTATTAACAGGCTGTTTTTTAATTATATAAGGAAAGTAAATTTGTCAAGGGCTTTTCTCTAATCAGGAAATGCTATTGCTGTTTCGGTTCAATCAAACGCACACCCGGGCTTTACACCAAGGGCCTTCATAAGCTTGGCTGAAGGGCAGAAACCGGTAATAGCAGACTGCAGGAGATTAGCGCCGACCAATGCCGTAAACCAGAGCCAGTAAAGACTGTGAAAATGAGCAAGAAGCAGGCTTATTAATACAAAACTGCCGGCAAGAGCCATTACAATACGATCTATTGTCATATCACTCTCCTTTTTTATAATCCGATCCGTCTCTTTTTGACGACCGGTAATAAATCATTCTCCTATTACAAATGGTGACTTACGAACAACATATACAAATCACTCAATATATGCAACATCAAAATCTTCTTGATAACCCTGTTAATTAGAAGCCATTTCAAAACCCCGGATCAGGTCTGAGAGCAAGGCGCAAGCCGATGAAAAAGCGCAGCATACACGGGAGTATGTGAGCATTTTGAAGAGGCTTGCAACACAGCTGTCAGGCCTCAGACGGGGTTTTGAAATGGCTTCTATCAATATTTCGTTATTGACACAATGGCAATGGGATATTGATGCCATCTATCCGGATGACACACACAAAGCCGGGGGAAGACTCGTAACCGATTAACGGACTCTTTTTAAAAAGTCGTCAATACTCATATCGGCTCTTATTCCGAAACGGGTTAATGCGAAATCGTATTTGACGGGGTCCTCCGGGGCAAGATGCCTGAAGCAGGATGTGATCTCAAGAGCCGTGCTCATATCCGCCTGCTTTCTGTTTGTAAATCCGATTAAACGGCTTATCCTGTGCATATGAACATC
>JAHJJB010000011.1 GCA_018823005.1 Pseudomonadota bacterium
AGCAAACGCCCTGGACCTTGCCGGTAATTATTACACAAGATCTTATCTTGTCCGACATATGCATTCCCTCCATATTATAATAGCATTTGCCAGAAACATGTCCGAATCCGCCTCGGCTCTCCGCAAAAAGCTGCGGGGTTGTCTCTTCGCTTTTCCGGTCAAGTGGTTCCACCCTAATCCCCGGCCGGAGATTAATCGTCCTCGGCCTGTTGACGGGCTTTTTACGAGTCGATCAATCCTGCGCCTGCAATTTCTTTAAAGCCTTCCTCGTCAATAATATGAACACCCAAAGCTCTTGCCTTCTCTATTTTAGATCCGGGAGATTGACCTGCAATGACAAAATCAGTTTTTTTGCTCACCGACTCGCTTACCTTGCCCCCCAAAATTCTTATCTTTTGTATAGCCTCGCTTCTTGTCATGGTTTCAAGTGTTCCGGTTAAAACAAAGATTTTTCCATCCAGCGTTTGTTTTATATTACCCTTTTCAGGATGAATATTGACCCCGCATTTTAAAATTTGGTCGATCTTTTTGCGGTTTTCTTTGAGGATGAAAAATTCGGCAATACTCTGAGCCAAAACAGGGCCAATTCCCTTTATATCTTTCAAATCATCATATTTAGCATCATAAAGATTTTCAATGCATCCGTATTTTGAGGCAAGTATTTCCGCAATATGTTCACCTACATGCCGGATCCCAAGAGCGTATAAAAACCGGCTAAAAGATATTATTTTGCTTTTCTCAATAGACTCTGAAAGATTTTCAGCAGATTTTGCGCCCATATTATCCAGGTTTCCAATTTTTTCTTTGTCCAGATAAAATATGTCTGCAAAGGATGACAGATACCCCTTGTCAACAAGCTGGTTAATCAGCTTCTCGCCAAGTCCGTCTATGTTAAAAGCCCTTTTTGAAGCAAAATGCTCTATCTGAGCTTTGATCTTGGCTGGGCAGGCATCATTTATGCATCTTATAGATGCCTCTCCTTCATCCTGTACTACCGGCGTATCACAGAAGGGACAACTTGCAGGCATAGTGAAAATTGTTTCACGTCCGGTTCTCACAGTATCAATAGCCTTTACGATTTCAGGGATTACGTCACCTGCCCGCTGGACAAGAACGGTATCTCCGATCCTTATGTCCTTCCTCCTGATTTCGTCCTCGTTATGCAGTGTTGCGCGGTTCACTTTTACTCCGCCGATATTAACGGTCTCAAGATGCGCAACAGGCGTAAGAGTTCCTGTACGCCCAACCTGCACTTCAATCTTCAACACCCTGGTTGTCTCCTGTATCGCCTTGAACTTGCAGGCTATGGCCCACCTGGGACTCCTTGAGGTAGTCCCAAGCTGCAACTGGAACTCAATACTGTCAACTTTTATAACCATACCGTCAATATCATAAGGCAGCCCATTTCTCTTTTCTTCAAGTTCTCTGAAATATTCGATAACCTCGGCTATTGTGATTTTCTTCTTTATGTGAGGATTGATTCTGAAACCAAAACTTTTCAATCTGCAAAGCAGATCCCCGTGCGAATTAATATTCATGTCTGCCACATCCCCGATCCCATATATGAAAATTTCAAGAGGTCGTCTGGCGGTAACTCGCGGGTCAAGCTGTCTTAAAGACCCGGCGGCAGCATTCCTCGGATTCGCAAATAACGGCAAGCCGTTGTTTGACATCTCTTCATTAAGCCTTTTGAATCCTTCTCTGCTGATAACCACTTCACCCCTGACTTCAAGGCGGGCTGGCGCTTTTTTTTCATCTCCATGGTGCTCAAGAAGAATGGGAACAGTTCGTATGGTTTTAACATTTGAGGTAATCACTTCCCCGGTTTCACCGTCACCACGGGTTGAACCAACGACAAGCTTGCCGTCCCCATAGACAAGTTCCACCGCAACTCCGTCCATCTTCGGTTCCGCAGTATACAGAATTTCCCCGTCAGTCATAAGCTCTTTTTTGACGCGCCTGTTAAAATCCAATATGTCTGAATCTGAAAAGGCATTATCAAGACTGAGCATTCTAACCGTGTGCTTTATCGTATCAAATTTTTTAAGGGGTAAAGCACCTACTCTCATGGATGGAGAATCGGGGCTTGAAAGTTCAGGATAGTGCGCTTCGAGTTCAATCAGCTGCCTCATTATCCTGTCATATTCCGCATCGGATATTTCCGGGGCATCCATTACATAATAACGGTTATTATGCCTGTGGAGTTCCTGCCTCAGGTTTTCAATTTTTTTTACAATATCCGTATCTATAAAATCTGGCATATTTTTATCAAAGCCTCACAGGCGGCAATCCGGCTCTCCCTGAAACGAGTCTCCCTGAAACCCGGCCGCCATTTCATTGTTGATATTTCATCTGAAACAACAAGGAGTCCGGCCGCCTCGATATTTCTGAATCTTGCCGCAGTAAACACAGCCGAAAGCTCCATCTCAACTGCCAGCACACCCATTTCCCGAAAATATCCGACCTTTTCAGAGGTCTCCCTGTATATGGCATCAGTAGACCAGACAGGTCCCTCCTTGAAGGAAATCCCCGTCTCTATCAAAGCAGTTTTTACTTTATCTTTTAAAAGCGCAGACGGATATACAATACCTTTTTCAACACTTTCATTATATCCGTAATGTACGGATGTCCCTTCATCTACAAATGCCGATGAGGCAACAATTATGTCGCCTATCCTCACAGAATCAGAAACCGCACCGCACCAGCCATAAAAGAGTACTTTTTTGACACCCCAGGCCACCAGTGCTTCAAACAGCATAATGGCATAGGGTGCACCTATAAAAGGCCCTGTCATTGAAAAATGGGGGAAAATACCTTTAAGTGGATACAGCCTGCTTAAATGAAGTTCTCTGAAATTATCTTCTTTGTGATTTATCAACCCGCAAAGACAGTTTATGTCCGTTTTGCTGCAGACCATGAGCGCAACAGGATTGAGAGCAGGAGGATTCCTTCCTTTAACAGGATTTACGATTCCATCTTCTTTATTCATGAAACCTGCCGTTTATAGTAAATATCACAAATCTATTCCGTTTGGGTACGGGTGCGTATGCGAACCGCAGGAAATTCGTCACAGGTCTTCGAGGACGCCTCCAAAAGGGGCGGCTTTCCTATCAACTCGGGAAGGTACAAGGGGATTTGCAGGCACAGATGATGATAATTATCTGGGACCAGCCAGTTTTGAAAGCTCTTCCTTGACTTCATCAATAATTTCATAAAACCAAATCAGGTCTTCAATGGAAAGACGGCCGGCCTTACGCTGACTTTCATTTCCATCTTTCTTTATGAACACCCTCGGACCTATCTGGAGTTTAGGCTCACCTTCACCATACTGATTTATGGAAATTACGAGACCTGTTTCTTCATTTTTCCACTGTTTTAACATTTTATCCATATCGGGATCAAAAGGCATTTTATCCTCCTTAATTTTGAGTTGCATAAAGAACTGTTTTTGGCTTATTCCGAAGCCGTCATTGTTAAATCTTTGAGAAATCTGCAAACAAGTCGAAAAGATCAGATATACATCCAAGCAGGGCAAGCCGGTTGTTCCTGATGTTTAAATCTTCAGCCATTACAAGTACTCCGTCAAAAAATGCATCAACTGGTTTTTTTAGTGCTGAAATATCAAGAAGAGCCTGATCAAAAGCTCCATTTTCCAGATTCTTCAAGACCCTGTCTTTAACATTTCGGTAAGAAGCAAAAAGAGCTGACTCGCATTCATGTTCAAACAATTTCTCGTTGACGCCGGCAATTCCCTTCACGTTTACTTCATGCCCGGATTTTTTGATTATGTTTACAACCCTTTTAAAGGCAACCGCAAGAGGTTCAAAATCAGGAGCTGCCTTAAGTCTTTCCAGCGCCCTTGTCCGGCTCCAGACATCAGGCACAATATCGACCGAGACACCAATCACAGCGGAAATCACATCCCTGGAATAGCCCTGCTCGGTCAGAAGGTGCGACATTCGGCTTTGCAGGAAAGCGTATATCTTGTCAGCGCTATCATTTGCTTCACCTGTCATTTTGGTGTCAAAGAGTGTAAGACTTTTTTCGACAAGGGCTCTTAATGAAAAAGAAAAGCCCTTATCTATTATTATTTGAATTATTCCAATCCCCTGCCGCCTTAGTGCATAAGGATCGGAAGTTCCGGTAGGAATGAGTCCTGCTGAAAAACAGCCGCATATTGAATCAATCTTATCGGCAATACCGACTATTGCTCCAACCAATGTTTCAGGAAGAGATCCGCCTGAATAGTTTGGCCTGTAATGCTCTTCAATGGCATAAGCAAGATTTTTCGGCTCACCGCCGTTTATTGCATAGATTCTGCCCATGATGCCCTGCAGTTTAGGAAATTCTCTGACAACCTGACTAACTAGGTCTGCTTTGCACAAGCGGGCAGCTCTTAAAGCCTGCCTTTTGATTTCAGGGTCATCAGATACTTTATCTGCCAGATATCCTGCAATTTTTTCAACCCTTTCAATTTTTTCATACATTGAACCGAGTTTTGCCTGGAACAGAACTCCTTTTAATTTTTCAACCCATTCATCAATAGGTACTTTTGCATCACTTCTGTAAAAAAACCTGGCATCTTCAAGCCGCGCTCTCAAAACACGCTCATGGCCCTTTGCAACGAGCAACATGTCATTGGCTTTGGTATTATTTACCGCTATAAAACACGGCAAAAGACGTTTGTTACTGTCAATTACCGCAAAATATTTTTGATGCTCCCGCATGGAATTAATTAATATTTCATCCGGAACTTCGAGATATGACTTGTCAAATCTACCTGCAACAGGCACAGGATATTCAACAAGGTTTGTAACTATATCCATAAGCTCGCTGTCTTGTAAAATACTCCCGCCCAGCTTTAAAGCAACTTCCCCGATACCCTTTTCAATATTTCTTTTCCTTTCATCGATATCCACAAGAACACTGGCTGCTCTCAATTTATTAACATATTCGTCCGGATGGGATATTTTTATCTTTCCGGGGGATAAAAATCTGTGACCGAAAGTATATCTTCCGCTTTTAATATTTCCTGCTTCAAATGGCACAACCTGTTTGCCAAGAATGGCTAAAACCGATTGGATAGGTCTCGCAAATCTAATATCGAGGTCTCCCCACTTCATGACTTTTGGGAAAGGAACAGATGCAATTACCTGTGGAAGCAATTTAGTTAAGACAGCCCTGCTTTCAAGACCAGACTCTGTTTTAACAGCGCAAAGATACGGCCCTTTTTCAGTCTGCTTAATGCGTATTGCCTTTAAGGGAATACCCATCTTTTCCGCAAATTTTCTCCCGGCCATCGTTGGCTGACCGTTGCTGTCAAATCCCACTTTTTCAGGGGGGCCAATAATTTCAGTGGTAAGGGGTTTCTGTTTCGTAGCAATATTTGCAACCTGCAGGGAAAGCCTCCGTGGAGTTCCAAATGTGATTGCCTCCCCGTGTTCAATCCTCTCCTCAGTCAATTTCCGCAAAAGAACTTCCGACAGTGAACTTAAAGCGGGCTTTATATAACCGGCAGGAATTTCTTCCGTACCTATTTCAAGCAATAGAGTCTCCATATTCACCTCAATTTATTAATAAACACAAGACACACCTGATAAGAACTCAACTTCGGCATACCGGATTCAGGTATTTATACTTTTCCCTGTCCCCGTTCTTTTTAACAGCGGAAATCCCATGTCCTCCCGCTGCTTTAAATAACCTTCAGCACATGCTCGAGCAAGATTCCTGATCCGTGCAATATAACCGGTTCTTTCAGTAACACTAATAGCTCCGCGTGCATCAAGGAGATTAAAGGTATGAGAACACTTTAAGCAGTATTCATAAGCCGGGAGTATAAGCGATTCTCCGATGATACGCATCGATTCGGCTTCGTATTTGGCAAAAAGATCCAACAGGAAATTAATATCAGACTTTTCAAAATTATAAGTCGACTGTTCAACCTCCTGCTGGTGATGCACATCACCATACTTTATCACATCATTCCATTTCAGGTCGTAAACATTATCAACACCCTGAAGATACATCGCAATCCGCTCAAGCCCATATGTTATCTCAACTGAAATGGGATGAAGGTCCACGCTTCCGGCAATCTGGAAGTATGTAAACTGGGTTATTTCCATTCCGTCAAGCCATACTTCCCATCCAAGACCTGAAGCCCCAAGGGTTGGAGATTCCCAGTCATCTTCAACAAACCTTATATCATGATCAAGAGGTTTGACACCCAGAGCCTCTAGACTCATAAGATACTGCTGCTGAACATCGAGTGGTGAAGGTTTGAGTATTACCTGGAACTGGTAGTAATGCTGAAGCCTGTTGGGGTTTTCGCCATACCGCCCGTCAGTAGGTCTTCTGGAGGGCTGGACATAAGCAACATTCCACGGCTCAGGCCCCAATGCCTTAAGCAAGGTTGCAGGATGAAAAGTCCCGGCACCAACTTCCATATCATATGGCTGGACCAGAACACATCCCTTGTGGGCCCAGAATTTTTGCAATGACAGAATAACTTCTTGAAAATTCATGTTTCATACCTCATATGTAAAAAGGAAATATACAGTTATTTTTTTAACAAAACACCTTTTTGATCTATACCGAATTCAAGCAAACCGGCCCCTTCCCTGCGCGATAATATTGATTCCCATTTGTCTTTCAATCTCTCAATATCATAGGCTTCACCTATAGCCCATATGCAGCCTCCGCCTCCGGCACCGGTAAATCTTGCCCCACATCCGTTTTTTTGGGCCGACATTATAAGTTTGCGCCCAATCTCGTCTACAACATCCGGCGTCATGTTTCTTCTTATCGCCGTCTCCCGATTCATAAACGACGCAGCGTCATGGAATTTACGGCTTGATACCGCATCAACAAACCGGCCTGTACACACAACTATTTCGTCCCAAAGATCGCGGTATTTTCCGGAAACAAACTGATTAACCCACCTGCCATTGATATTTTTCGATTCATGTGGAACGCCGCAATATGCAAGAATAATATTTTTTTCAAAATCATTTAACAATTTCTTTTTAAATATGCTCTTTTTAGCATAACCAGGACTTTTCGTTCCATCTTTCCAGAACCATGCGTTCACCCCGCCAAAAGCTGCAGCCAGCTGATCCTGTAATCCGCAAGGCACACCCGCGACACTCTGCTCAATTGCATGGGCAAGAAAAACTGCTTTCCGCCTCAAAAGCGTTTCCTGCCCTGATTTTTCAGATATTTTTAAAAAACCCGCAACAAGTGCTACCGCTGCCGCAGAAGATCCACCCAGAGCGCTCCTTGGCGGAGAAGATGAATCAATTACAATATGGACTCCATCTGCATTGAAAAACGATGAGATAGCGAACACAAGTCCGAGAGGGTGATTAAACGGCGCTTTGTGCAAAGCAAACACTGTGCTCCTGAAACCCCGTGAAGAGACTTTGACCCTCCCCTTTTCAAATGGGAGAAGATAAACCCTTGTTCTTAAATCTATCGAGATATTAAAAGTACATGGATTAAGGTGCATCAGGGGATAATAGAAGGTACTTATGTCCAGAGTTCCACCCATATCTATCCGGCACGGAGCAGAAATCTCAATCTGCTCTGCATTTATCAAATCTTTAAAATTATCCGGCATTATATAAATCCGAGTCGATTGTTATATCCAAAGAGATTGCTGTCACTCCATCTCTTTCTTTCTAATCTGCTTTAGAATTTTAAGACTTTGCATCTCTTTCCCAAGATTATAAGTCATAAATGCCTCTAAAAAGTTCAGCCCTTCCCTTAAGGCTAAAGAGGTAAATCTTATTTTCCCTGCCTTTTTCAAATCGCCGCTATCAACCCAAAGAAGCTGTTTAATCGTTCCTTTTGAAAGAGAAAGCCGGTTTCCAGAATTTCCGGTGCATTTCCGGCAAACAACCCCCCCTTTTTGATAGTCGAAGGATATATGTTCTTCCCTGATACTGTCAACTTCAAGCTGACATATACTGCAACGAACTAAATTCGGACAAATACCGGCTATCGAAGCAAACCGCATCTGAAAAAGCATGCTCAGTATTTCCGCAGAAACATGGCCTGAGTCAATTTGTTCAAGAACATAATAAAGCAACCGGTAAAGCCGTTCCTGTTTTGCATCATTTTCAGCCCAAACATTAACTATTTCCGACCAGTAACTTGCATATGCTGTTTTATTGAAATCAGTCCTGATATCCGCAAGGCAATTTATTATATCAGCCTCCTGCAGGATAACAAGATTCCCCCCCTTCCCGGAACTGCAAACCACATCCAAAACAGAAAATATTTCGAGGATTCCTCCGAATCTTTTTGTGCTCTTTTTCGCCGACTTTGCTATTGCCGATATTTTGCCTCTTTCCAGGGTAAATAGAGTTAAAATTAGATCGTAATCTCCATAATCAATGCGCCTGAGAATTATTGCAGGAGATGAAAAGGTTTTCATCTACTTATATTCCGAGAAGGTGCGTTGCAATAATAAAATAGATAGATACGCTTATAATGTCGATTGCGGTAGTAACAAAGGGGCCCGTGGCAACAGCGGGATCAATATTGATCCTTGCAAATATCATCGGAACCATAGAGCCGGACAAGGCTGCCAGTGTCATTGAACAAACAACTGCAATACCAACGGATAGGGCAAGGTTGAAGGTGCTGTAACTAACCTGAGCGAAAGTAGCTATAAGCACTCCGTAGATAATGCCCATAAATAACCCTATAAGAAGCTCTTTCAGTATAACGGACCACATATCCCTGATATTAATGCGTCCTGTTGCAAGGCCTCTTACAACAATTGTAGAGGACTGAATTCCAATGTTTCCACCCATCCCCATAATAACCGGAATAAAAGCTGCCAGATAGGCAATTTTATTTAAAGATCCCGTAAATCGCCCGATAATAACAGATGCTATGATACCGCCGACACAACTGGCAAAAAGCCAGGGCAGCCGCAGTCTGGAACTCTTCAAGACAGACTTGGTTTCAATAAATTCTTCGCCGACACCAGCCATCTTAAGCATATCTTCTGTTGCTTCACGCCGGAATATATCAATAACATCATCAACGGTAACAATACCTACTAACTTATTCGAATCTTCAACAACAGGTACAGCCAGAATATCATATTTCGCCACAATTTTTGCTACTTCTTCCTGATCCATGTCGGTGTGGACAGAAAAAACGTCCCTGGTCATAAATTCTTTTAACGGCTTATCAGGAGGAACCACGACAAGCTGTCTTAAAGAGCTGACACCCACAAGTCTGCCGTATTCGTCAACAACATAAAGATAAAAAGGCATTTCAACATCAAGATGTTCCTTCTGCAGAGATTCTATAGCCTCTTTCGCTGTAATATCCTCTTTCAGGGCTATAAAATCGGGCACCATGATCCCACCCGCTGTGTCATCTTTGTATCGCAGCAGTCCTTCGACTTCTTCAGAACCCTCCTTTTTCATCTTGTCCAATATTGAATCGGACAATTCCCTTGGAAGCCGTCCAATCAGGTCCGCCACATCATCTGTGGGCATATTCTCCAGAATCACTGCTATATCGTCAATTTTCAGCTCTGAAATGAGTTCTCCGGAGGTATCCTCATCGAGTTCGCTGAGCAGGGCTCCTTTTTTTTCAACTTCTTTTATCATGTCAAAGAGCCTGCGCTGATTTGAAAGAGAGAGTGCTCTGAATATCTGAGATAAATCAGCCGCATGTGTCTTGTTCATTATTTTGCGAAGATGTGAAGTTGCTTCACGACGGAGCAACCTTTTTACGCTTTCAATGAGTATTTTTGTTCGATCACCTTCCATATCAACCCTGCCCGAATTTATCTTTTCAGTTGCAAAATTTAAAACAGGTTAAAAAGGACAAAAGAGTTCTGCCCTGTCAAATCACGGAATCTGAATGTTTGCGGCGCGGCCGCTTTCCCTCGCAATATCAAATGCCTTTTCATTGAAGCTTAATTTGATGGCACCCGCATCTCCTACAAGCAAATTGTAGCCGCTTGATGCTTTAAGTTCGAGAATATCCCCGTTATTTAAAATATATTCTTTAGGGTTCTGTCCATCAATTATCACCTTCAGCCATGTATCCTTTACGGCCAGTATTTTTAACGACAGTTCTTCGCCGGTTTTTTCTGAACTCTTTTCTTTAATAACGTTTTGCTTAATATCTGATGACCGCTTTTTCTGTTTACTATTCTCTGCAGGCCCGGTTTTGTCAGATAATTCATAGACTGAAGCAACTGAAATTATTATGATGAACAAAAAAAACCCTGAAAGCAAAAATATTTTATGCCAGTATTTCAAACCGGTTTTATTTAATTCTTTCTCGGGTTTAATCTTTTGATTAATAACACCTATACAGGTGAGATACCGCCGAACAGCTTCGTCTCCATCTGCATTGACAACCCTGGCATAAGAACGCAAAAAACCCTTTACGAAAACCTCGGGAGGGAGTTTATCAATCTGTTCATTTTCTATAAGTGAAAGGCAATCAATCCCTATTTTTGTTTCCCTTGATAACTCCTCAAGGCTAATCCCTCTCTCAATTCTGAAAGCCTGAAGATAATGTCCGAATGAAAATGATCTGTTTTCTGAAATCATATGTTAAAATCAACATTCATAAGGTTTATCAAGTATTGTCTATCATACGCCTATTTAATAACTTTAATATGGGATTTTTGCCTTAAATCCCCGATCCAGGATTCAAATTTCTTTTCAACTACTTCGCCGAACAGGATTTCCTGTATTTCAGGAGTAACTTCTTCAAGAGATTTGTCTGGTTTTTCTTCTATGTTTTCTATGTAAATAATCTGATATCCAACTCCGGTTTCAACAACTTTAGTAAACTCACCGGCTTTGAGCCCTTTTATTGCCTCCTGTATCTCTTGAGATAATTCATTATGTTTAAACATTCCCAAATCCAGGCTCTCTATATCAAATTCAGAGCCGGCATAACCTTTACATACATCCTCAAACATTTGTCCGCCTTTTAATTTGTCATAAATTTCTTCCATCTTTAACATAATCTTTTGTTTTTCATCATCGCTGACACTTAATCCGACTCTCTTAATCATGTTTTTAAGATGGTATTTTTTTTCTCCTCGATACTTCTCAATATTGCTGTCGTAATAAGACTTTATTTCATCCTTCGTTATAACTATTTTGGATTTAACCGCATAATTAAGCAGCTTTGACCTTATGAGATGTTCCTTAATCTTATCACGATAGCCTTCCATAGAAAGATCTTCTTTGGCCAGCATGCTCCTTAAGTCTTCATCTGTATAATGATTGACCTCTTTGACTCGCTCAATAGAGTTATCAAGCTCCTTCTCACTCACGGAAATACTGTACTTTTTACTCTCCTGGTCGGTGAGCTTCTGGTTAATAAGCTGGTCAAGCATATCTTCTCGAAACCTAAAGAGCATTTCCCGTTCTTTTTCCGGCGGATATCCAAGCGATTTTATTTTTTCAGCATAGGGATGAACAGCATTGTTAAGCTCCGAAAGGGAAATTATTTCTTCGTTAACCACTGCCACAACCCTGTCTACAACTTCAGCACCATTTGTTCCGCTATATGCATATGTGCTCAACAAAATTAAGAAAAATAGAAGCATTATTGTTTTATTATATTTTTGCATTTTATATTTTTCTTTCCATAATGATAAGGTTCGCAACTACACTAATATTGTCGTTTTTTACTGTTCCGGCAACAATATTGAAATGAACAATTTACTATCACTTTATGAAGATAGAATTTTCTCCCATTGTTTATTGTTTATTTCTATCTTATATTTTTTCTGTAACTCTTCAAACCATGCTTTATAAGCCTTTTCAGCTTTTAAATTGCGCAGATTTTTTATGACTATTTCAGTGGCCGGCTCATTTGCCAATTTGCCATCGGCACCGTTTTTAATGTTTTCGCGATAATATTTTGATAAGTCATCTGGTATTATTTGGATATTATTTTTAAGATCTTCGGCAATGACTTTCTCGATAAGCAGGCGCGTTCTTAATCTTTTCTCCCACAGGTTGTAAGAAATGGCATACTCAAGAAGCATCTGCTCAAACTCACTTTCAGGATAATCCCCTTTAATTTTCCTTACAGCCTCTTCAAGTTCGGAATCTGTGACAGTAATATTCAGCTCTTTAGATCTTTCAATTATAACCAATTCCTCAACCATTTGATTTAAAAGCTGTTTTTTTGCATCCCTGCGAACTGAAGCATCCTGTTCAATATCATTACGCGAATAAGCAGCCTTGGTTATTTCAAATTCTCTTTGAAAGTCGAGCACCATTAAAACACTTCCTTGAACTCTGACAAGATATTCATCGCTCTGAACGGATTCTGTCCCGGAACAGCCTGAAATCATCAACACTACCAACAAAGCGCACCCCGTAAATATCCTGGCACAGCAAATTTCTCCAGTATCAAAATGTTTGTGTGCAGTAAAATATATCATGATTATCAGATATCGATGCTCTCGTAAAAAGTCGGTTCTGTTATCAACTTTTTTTTAAGCCCTTAATAGCCGGATTTTCAAGCAATATTTGCATGATAAGTATTCAGCCGTTAACACGTTGGATAATTTCTTTCAAGATGTTTTTGGCTTTCACAATGTGCCCTGTAATGCTTTGTTTCGCGAGTCTCACTTTAAGGACGTGTTCCGGAGTAAATTCAAACCGGTTTTTATCTGAGACAACCATGTTTAATATATCTGAAGGGTTATTAATATAAGACGGCTCGGCAAAATGAAGAAAAAGTTGCTGATCCCTTAAATCGAGACGTTTAACACCTGCTTTTTGAGACAATACCTTTAGCATGATTTTCAATAGAAGATTGGAGGCCTCTTCCGGCAGGGCTCCGAAACGATCTGTGAGTTCCGCTTTAAAGTCTGCCATCTCCTTTATTTCCGTCATCTTTGCCAGGCGCCGGTAAGATGTCAGGCGCTGATCAATATCAGGCATATACGATTCGGGAAGATACGCTGATATTGAAACATTTATCTCAGGATCCAGGGTTTTCTGAACAGGTTCGCCTTTAAGCTCCGACATGGCATTTTCCATCAACTTGAGAAACATTTCGTACCCAACGGCAGCTATGTGTCCGGACTGGGAAGCTCCGAGTATCGTCCCCCCTCCTCTGATTCTCAAGTCACTCATTGCAATCTGAAATCCTGATCCAAGATCACTGTGCTCCATTAAGACTTTCAAGCGTTTTTGAGCATCCTTTGTGATAGCGCTCTCTTTCGGGATAAACAGATAAGCATAAGCCTGCTCATCAGCCCTTCCCACCCTCCCGCGCAACTGATAGATCTGGGCCAGTCCAAGTTTATCCGCCCTGTTTACCAGTATAGTGTTTGCTGAAGGGATATCAAGTCCGGATTCGATAATTGTTGTGCAAACCAGCATGTCAATTTCTTTTTCCATGAACTTGAACATAACATTTTCGAGCTCATCCTCATCAAGCCGTCCATGCGCAATACCGATCCTTGCTTCGGGCACAAGCTCCTGCAACTTACGGGAAGTCTTTTCAATCGTATAAATATTGTTGTGGACAAAAAAGATCTGGCCTTTTCTGCTCAGCTCTTTTCTTACAGCCCCTGCAACTATGGCATCATCTAATTCTGAAACGTATGTAATTATTGACTGCCGATGTTCGGGAGGTGTTGAAATTATGCTAATATCACGCACACCCATTAATGACATGTGCAATGTTCTAGGGATCGGTGTCGCAGTGAGAGCAAGAACATCTACGGTATTTCTTAATTTTTTAAGCTTTTCCTTATGCTTGACTCCAAACCGCTGCTCCTCATCGAGCACAACAAGCCCAAGATCCTTAAAAACAACGTCCTTCTGGAGAAGTCTGTGAGTTCCGATAACAATATCAATCTTCCCGGATTCCAGATCGGAAATTATTGATTTTTGATCCCGGACGGACCTGAACCTGCTCAGGCATGCAATGTTAACCGGATACCGCTCAAACCGTAAGCTAAAAGTCGCAAAATGCTGTTCTGCAAGAACCGTGGTCGGAACCAGCACCACAACCTGCTTGCCGGAATTAACCGCAAGAAAGGAGGCCCTTAAAGCCACTTCCGTTTTGCCGTAACCGACATCTCCGCAAACCAGCCTGTCCATCGGCATCGGCCGTTCCATGTCACTTAAAACATCATCTATTGCCTTAAGCTGGTCTGGCGTTTCTTCGTATGTGAAACCCGCCTCAAAATCTTTAAAATAGCTGTCCGGCATTCCATAGCCATATCCATCACTTACTTTTCTAAGTGCGTATAGTTTAAGGAGTTCCCCGGCGATTATTTCAGCCGATTTTTTTACTCTTTCTTTTATTTTATCCCAGGATTTTCCACCCATTCTATCAAGAACAGGCTCCAAACCATCAATGCCCATATACTTATGGACTACATTCATCCTTTCAACAGGAAGGTAGAGTTTGTCCCCGTCCTTATATACTATCAGCAGGAAATCATTGGTTGAACCATTCAGTTTCAGTTTTACAAGTCCTTCATACTGACCTATTCCATGATCATCATGCACAACAAGATCCGTTTTTTTTAAGTCTTCAAAGGAGATAATCTGGGAAGCGGTTTTCCTTGCCGAATCCCTTCTTCTGCTCTTTTTTGCCCCGAATATTTCATCTTCGGTTATTATGGCTAATGACTCTTCAGGCCAAACAAATCCTGAAGAAATCCGACCGAGACAGATGAAAATCCCCCCTTTCCCGCGTAAATTAACAGGAAATCCCTCTTTTGTTTCCAATTGAATTCCGTAAGGCGTTAAAAGGGACTTGATTCTTTCGGCTTGAGATTTCGTGCTGCAAACAACCAGGGTAATATGTGCGGAAGTTTTATTTTCATTGATCCAGTCAGCAAGCGGCATAAGATGATGATCTTTTTCTATGCGACACTTAATTTCCTGAATCAACAAATTGTTATCTTTGATAAAATAATCGCATTGTAGACAGCACCCGTTTTCCTCTTCATCTTCGCAAACAATTTTGAGAGCACGGAAATTCAAAAGTTTCTTTGAGTTAATTGTTTCACGTATATTCGCCCAGGTAAGATATAAGCTCCCGGGTTCAACACACAGCCTCCGATCCTCGCGAGCGGAAACATAATTTTTTAATTCCAGCCTCTCTACTTCTTCTGCTTCCTTTTGGAGCTGTTCAGGTTCATCCTGTACAAAAAGAGTGTTTTCAGCAAGATAATCAAAGAAAGAATCGAGCTTTGAATAAACGAGCGGAATCAGGCTTTCAATATCCGGAAGCACACCCTCTCTTTTTATTCTGTCAATTAAGTCTCTGGTTTTTGTAATGGGAATATCAAGCTTCGAAGCCTGTTCCCTTATTCTGCTTATAATTAAATTAAGATCCTCTTTATTATAAATCGCTTCCCTTGCAGGAAGAATAACTGCCTCGGGTATATTTGTTAAAGTCCTCTGGCTTGATGCTGAAAATAATCTTATTGACTCCACCATATCGCCCAAAAACTCGATTCTTAGCGGATCAGGATAAGAAGGTGTAAAAATATCAAGAATTCCACCCCTTACACAATAATCTCCGGATTCTTCAACTATCATTGACCTAGAATATCCACCTGAAACCAGCTTCTCCATAAGTCGTTCCCTGTCTGTCTCTTCGCCCTCCATCACAAGTTCAGCAAAACTGAACAATTTCTGTTTTGGAATCAGCTTCTGGAGAAGAGCTTCCGGAGTTGTGACAATTACTGGTGGAGTATCACTGCCTGCAATATTGTACAGCGCATTTATCCGAGTTGCGGCAGTTTCATTGTGATAAGAGACAAATTTAAATGGAGAATCATTATATGGCGGGAAAAGCACGACAGGAATTATATGCCCGGTTGAAAAAAAATTCAAATCCTGTATAAACCGTTCTCCATCTTTAACTGAAGACAAAACGACAACAACGGGCAACATGCATTTCAGATAGTATCTCGATACAATGAATGCTTTTTCTGAACCTGACAATCCTGTCAGATCTGCCGCTTTTTCTCTCGTGTAAATATATTCATAAAGGGAATCGAAAGAATATTTTTTCTCTTGATTTTGATACATAAACAAAGTACCTATTTTGACCTGTTGTATGCCGGCGTAGCTCACTTGGTAGAGCAGCTGATTCGTAATCAGCTGGTAGGCGGTTCAACTCCGCCCGTCGGCTCCATGAATTTTCAAGGGTTTCCTGCCTTTCCGGAAACCCTTTTTATTAGTTAGATTTATATCAATACATATTATGCCTAAATTGAAATCCAAAATATGAAATATTTTTATCCCATATTACGCTATTGTGCAACCTGCTTTAAATCATTATCAAATTTTGTCCGGTAGCAACCAATTGTCATAAAATGTTTTTTGCCGTTTTTACCGGAAGCTTACAATACAGGAAATGTTAATTCACAATAATATATTGATATAATATGAATTTATTATATATTATGTTCGGATCATTACTGAAATTTTCTTTCTTTAATTTCTTGACATACACTCAATATCCGTATATTTTAGATACTTACATGGTTTTGTATTATGGGCGCTTTGAATAGCTCACATGTGCCATGTCAGGGAAAAGACTGAAGCTTTCCGCCCTAAAGGATGGGGCTTCGTGAGCATTGATCCTTTCGAGCTGTCCGGGTCTAATGGATACAGTCTGTTATGCAAGAGTCTCAATCATTGATATACATGCATTGATGATAAATTATCTGCCGGCTGTTACAGGAATTGAATGAATTGCATAGATGCTGTGGAAGGAACAGCTAAAACTATTATTGACGGACTTTTTCGTCTTTTTATTGAATACAATCTTGACGATACTGAATATATCCGAAACATCAAGGCAGTTATGGATTCTACTGATACTTTTTTACAAAATAACAGGGAAATAGCCGGTAATCATCATACTCTCAAGAAAATTCTTTACGAACATGCAAAGGATTTATGGCTAAATAATCTTTTTAATAAAGCCGAAACCTATAATATCAACGCCGAACAAGTTTCCGAAAATTGGGAATATAATGGATATTCTTTCGATTATATTTATAACCACGGAACATATCCTCTTTAAAAATTTTTTGCTGATCTGTATATAGCTAGGGTAGTTTTAAAATGAATGATTCGGAAGAAGATGCAAAATTGAAAGCCGAAATGGATGAGATATTAATAAAGATTGATAATATAATTGAAAAAATAGAGAATTCCA
>JAHJJB010000101.1 GCA_018823005.1 Pseudomonadota bacterium
AACAAAAAACAGGAACAATTATGCTGGAAATCAAATTTGTTAGACAAAATCTGGATCTTGTCCAGAATTCCATCGCAAAAAGGGGCAAGGTCGCCGATCTTAAAGGATTCAAGCATTACGATGCGAATATGCGATTAATTCTTACCGAAATCGAAGAATTGAGACATCGACGAAATGTTGTTTCGGAACAAATAGCATCCTTGAAAAAAAAGGGCGATGACACAAATGCTCTCGTATTAGAAATGCGCAATGTCTCTGCTAAAATAAAAAATCTAGATTCAGGGCTTTCGGAAAATGAGGAAATGATCAATAGGATTCTTCTTGAAATCCCCAATATTCCAAACAGTTCAGTCCCAGAAGGAAAGGATAATTCAGATAATTTACCTATAAAAATGGTTGGGGAAAAGCCGGGTTTTGAATTTGAGCCAAAAAACCACTGGGACATTGGCGAATATCTAAAAATATTTGACTTTGACAGAGCCGCAAAGATCACAGGTGCACGTTTCCCTTTATATTTTGGTGCAGGGGCAAGACTTGAAAGAGCGCTGATAAATTTCATGTTGGATATACATACAAATGAACACGGCTATACTGAAGTTCTGCCCCCATTTATTGTTAACAAGCAAAGCATGACAAACACCGGACAATTGCCAAAGTTTGCCGAAGATCTCTTCAAACTGGAAGGGTGGGATTATTATCTGATCCCAACAGCCGAAGTCCCTGTAACAAATATTCATCAAAATGAAATTATAGACGAAGAGATGCTTCCCATTCTATATACTGCTTACACTCCCTGTTTCCGTTCAGAAGCCGGTTCTTACGGAAAAGATACTAAAGGTTTGATAAGGCAGCATCAGTTCAACAAGGTAGAGCTTGTAAAATTTTCAAAGCCTGAAACTTCTTATGATGAACTTGAAGATCTTTTGAATAATGCCGAAACCATTTTAAAACGCCTTGGTCTTTCATATCAGGTTATTTGCCTTTGCACCGGAGATCTTGGTTTTTCTGCTGCAAAAACATATGATATTGAAGTCTGGATGCCGGCACAGGGCGTTTATAGAGAAATTTCTTCCTGCAGTAATTTCGAAAATTTCCAGGCGAGGCGCGGTAACATACGATTCAAAAGAAAAGGGAAAAAAGGCACAGAACTTGTTCATACTTTAAACGGATCAGGGTTGGCTGTTGGGCGAACGGTTGCAGCCATTCTTGAAAACTATCAACAGGAAGATGGCTCAGTTATTATTCCTGAAAATCTGATGCCTTACATGGGTGGATTGGAAAGGATATTGCCATGAAACCCGAATCATTCCCAAAAAATATCAGGCCACACATAATCCCGGAACATAAAGGAGAGCTTGTTTACCGTTGTTTAGGATGCGATAGAGAATATGGTATTGAAAAACTTCTTTATACCTGCCCTGATTGCGGTATGGTGCTGTTAATTCATGATTTGAATTTTGCTTTTTTAAAAAAAATCCCGGGCAAAAAGTGGCGGGATATTTTTGATTACCGCCGTATGATAAAAATACCAGCCTTAAAGGGAATTTACCGCTACCACGAATTTATAGGTCCGATTATCCCTCTTTCTTCGGTAATATACCTGGGTGAAGGGCACACTCCTTTAATCGAAGCTAATTATTTACTGCAGAAAAAAGTTGGTATGAGATTTTTCTTTAAAAATGATGGCCAGAACCCTAGCGCATCATTCAAGGACAGGGGAATGGCAAGTGCCTTCAGCTATATTAATTTCCTGGTTCAAAACAAGCTTGTTTCTGATGTCCTCGCAATCTGCGCTTCAACAGGAGATACTTCTGCCTCAGCTGCTCTGTACGCTTCTTATCTTGAACCCAATATCAAGTCTGCTGTTTTGCTTCCGCATAAGAAAGTGACACCCCAGCAACTTTCACAGCCACTGGGGAGTGGTGCCTCGGTTTTCGAAATACCCGGCGTTTTTGATGATTGCATGAAGATAGTAGAAAATTTATCCGAAAAATACAACGTTGCTCTCTTGAATTCAAAGAATGCATGGCGAATTCTCGGACAGGAATCTTATTCTTATGAAATTGCACAGGATTTCGAGTATGATATGAGTAACAAGGCCATATTTGTCCCTATCGGAAATGCAGGAAATATCACAGCGGTATTAAATGGATTCATAAAATTTTATGCGACAGGCATTATAAATGTTTTACCGAAAATAATCGGCGTTCAATCAGAACATGCCAACCCGGTGTTTAATTACTACAGTGAACCGGATGCCCAAAAGCGTAAATTTATACCTGTAACCGTTAAGCCAAGTGTAGCCCAGGCCGCAATGATTGGGAATCCGGTTTCAATGCCAAGAGTGATCAAGCTTGTTGAAACATACAACAGTCTTGCTGGAAAAGAACGAGTTTTTTTCGTTGAAGTGAAGGAACAAGCAATCATGGATTGGCAAATCACTGCAAACCGCCACGGACACATCGCATGCACTCATGGCGGTGAATGTCTTGCCGGTCTCGTTGTTGCTGTTAAAAGGGGTTTCGTATCAAAAAAAGACTATGCAGTGTTAGATTCAACCGCACATGCGCTAAAGTTTTCTGGATTTCAGGATATGTATTTTGAGAATAAATTTTCTCATGAATACGGGATATCCCCCGATAAATCACTGGTTAACTTCCCTGTTTTGATACACCCTAAGGATTTGAAAAAAGTGCCGGCTCCGGGAAAGCCATTAAAAGAATCTGATTTTAAAACATTTTTAAACCGCGTATCAGACGAGATTGCAGAAATTCTCAATCTTAAAAATAAATAGCTGGTCTTAAAAAATCTTTTTATTTATACTTTATTGAAGAAATAACCCAAAAAACAACTCTCGGTAATAGGGATAAAAAAGTATGAAAAAAAACTGGCTTTTTTACACAGTGTTTCTTGTTTTTATTATAAACATGCTTTCTTGTTCAGCGGACCTTGAACGTTTAAAGAAACAGGAAGAAGACATTAGGGATGTTGGAGAAGCCTATATGGGCCAAGGCGATTATACTTCAGCACTTAATGAATTGCTTAAAGCAGAACAAATGTATTCAAAAGATCCACACCTTCATAATGATCTTGGCATTGTCTACATGGCAAAAGGCAAACTTGAACTTGCGATTATACATTTCAACAAAGCAATAGAACTCAAACCCGATTATGCTCCTGCAAGAAATAATCTGGGAACAGCCTATTTTGCGAAAAACGATTGGGATTCAGCAATTGCCTGCTTTAAAGAGGTTTCAAAAGATCTTCTTTATGCGACTCCTCACTATCCCTTGTACAATCTGGGATGTTCATATTACAACAAAAAAGATTTTATAGCAGCTGAACGATACTATAAAGAAGCATTAAAAATCGAGCCAAAATTTTCAGGCGCATTGCATGGGCTCGGTTTAACTTATCTTGCAACTGGAAATGCTTCTGAAGCGGTAAGCTATATTGAAAAAGCAATAAAATATTCCCCTGGGTTTCCGGAGCTTCAAATGGATCTGGCCAGAGCTTATACGTCGTTAAATAATTACATTAAAGCTGTCGATATCTATAATAAAGTCATTGAAGTTGCGCCTGAAAGCCTTATGGCTATTCAGGCAAAAAGTGAGATCACAAGAATACAAAAGGAACATATGAAATAAAATTGAAACGATCAGGGGGCTGGTTTTATAAAGCAATGGGGCGGATTACATGACAATTATAGTTCCGCCCCATTGCTTATTTATGATCGCTGCTCAAGCTGAACAATTCGGGGAGTTATAAAGATAAGTAGTTCTTCCTTATTATCCGTGTTTGTGTCTGCCTTGAAGAGCCATCCAAGAATGGGAATCTTTGAGAGACCGGGCACACCCGAACCTCCGGTACTCTTGGTGGTCTTGATTATACCACCTATTACAACCGTTTCACCGTCATTAATCAGGAGCTCTGTTTCTGCTTCCTTTGTAGTAAATGATTGCTGTCCGCCTATTATATTTCCTAAATCCCTCTTTTTGATCTTTATTACCATTGAAATACGGTTATCCGGAGTTACATGAGGCTTAACCTTTAGCTCTAGATCAACATCTTCAAAAACAGTTGTTGTATTCCCTGATGTATCAAGCTTGTTATAAGGATAACGCAACCCCTGTTTAATGGTAGCCTCCTTGTTGTCAAGGGTAACTATTTTGGGAGCAGAAACTATCTTCCCATCTCCCTGGGATTCCATGGCCTGAAGCTTGGCATTCAGCAAAAGGGGAGTACCCGCAATTTTAACAAAATTGAAACCGATGCTTGCAGCGCTTGATGTGGTTGGAAAGTTCATAGCCATATTTAAACCGTAAGTTCCCCCGAGACTGTTATAATTTCTCTGGGGACCAGCCCCCACGCGGTCATCAATTGTAGTAGCATTTGGTCCAATCTGGACAGGAAGGAGGCTTGTAGGTTGAACACCAACTCCTGATCCCCATGTGGTTCCAATTTCTCTTGAAAAGTTGGTATTAGCTTCAACTATTCTTGCCTCTATGATTACCTGGGGAGTAACCCTGTCAAGTCTCTTGACAATTTCTTTTGCCTGTTTAATTACTTGAGCCACATCCGTTATTATGATTAGATTTGTCCTGTCATCAACACTTATATTCCCCCGATCCTTGGTCTTTATTTTATCCAGATGGGGCAATATATCTGATTTGGCGTTAGAATAGTTTATGGGAATATATTCAACAAAGAGCTCTTCAAGTGATTTTTGCTGCTCTTTTGATTTTTGCTCAGCTATAAATTTTGCCTGCCTTAATTCTTCTTCCTTTTTAATAGCTTCAAGAGGAGCTATCCTTACAATGTCACCTTCATAGACCATCCCAAGCTGATTCATTTTAAGAACAAGATCAAGAGCCTGGTCCCATGGAACAGGTTTTTCTAATGACAACGTAACTTTCCCGGTAACACTTTTATCTATTGCAAAATTTTTTCCGCTTACCTCTCTTAAAATACGAAATACATTTTTTATATCAGTATCAAAAAAATCAAGCGCTATTTTCTCTCCCGTATATTGTTTTCCTGGCTCAAGAAGAGTCTTTTTTGCCTCTGTAACCTGCTTTGCAACCGGTTCTTTTGTTTCAGTTTCAACAGACTCGACAGCCACGTTTGTGAGAACTTCTTTCCATTCCGGGAGATCGGCTTCTTTTTCCAGCTTCGGCAAAACTGAAGAAGCTTCAAAATGGACCTTTAAAAAACTATCTGTCTGTTCAACAACATAGGGAACCGACTCCCTCAACTCAATTGCAATAATGGAAGTGTTCTTCATTACCGGCTTCTGGACAGGCATAATTCTGTCAACTGCACTGTTGAACCTTGTGGTAATCAGAGGCCGTTTCCTTGATGCGGAAACGTTGGTATTCTTTAGCTGGAGGTGCAATAGTCTGTCCGACATTTTTTTTATGTTGTATTCGACAGGTCTTGTCGTTCCAATGGATAATGTGGATTTTCCGTTATCTTCACTTGAAAAGTCAATCTTGTTAACCCATGCAGGCTTCACGTATTTAACAACCGGTTTTCCTTTTAAAGCATCAGCGGTATCTGATTGAGGTGATGCAACTGGATTTTTTTCTGCATAAACAACGGGCTTAACAATAATTTCGGGTTGAGCAGTTGTCTTTGCGCTAGCCAACTCCATAGGACCGATATTTATCAAAAGCCCATCTGGAACCGGTATAGCTGAAAAAGTTTTAAGATATTCATTTTTTGTATCTAAAACAACCCTGACTTTATTCGCATGTGAGTTATAGCGGACTCTGCTCACCCATTCAGTTTCAGCAGATACCATTTGTTCTTTATTCACCCCTGAACCTGCAATATTAATGAGGTCAAAAACTATGCGCGCAGGAAGCTTTTTTTTGCTTTTAATCGTAAATGATTCAAAATTGTTAATCTTACCATCTGCCCTGATACTCACAGCTATTCCGTTATCTTTTTTCGCAAAATCTACAGATTCGAATTTTGTTGCCGTTTGAGGCGTAGTTTCAGCAGTTGTCAAAGCAACCTGCTTTATCTCACTCGTTGTGGTTCTTCCGGTTATCTCTGCCAGCTTCTGATCTTTTTGCTGTGCATAAATATCAAATGATCCCGTATACAGCAAAAGAAGTAAAGCAAGAAAAATGGTTGCCGAGTGACTACCGAACATTTTCTTTTGGTCATAATTCATATTATTCTTCTCCAAGAGGTTTCTGAAGTTTAAGTTCTCTTTCTTGGATAGTACTCTTCCCAACAATACTTTCAACTTCTTCTTCTATAATTATTCTATCCTTGAGCACCTTAACAACTCTTCCGGAATTAATTCCAAGATAAGTCCCTTTTGCAACGATATATCCCTTGCCTGACGCTTCTTCAACAAGAGCTTTATTCCCGCTTGGAGCACGCATAACTGCCACAAGTTTTAGCTGACCTAAATCAATCATTTCCAAAGGAGTTCTTGGAATACGTCCTTTTCTTTCCTTTTCAACTCCTGATAATGGTCCCTCATCTTTAAACAGAGGAATAAATGGATCTATTCTTCCTTGAGGGTTATAAGCGGGTATTATTTCAGATTCTATTTTGGCAACTTCAGTAGCGGGGTCTGGCGCTGATGGTTGAAGGACCGGGGAAGAGGTTGTTGGTGTAACTGTTTGTATTACAGTAGCTTTTCCCCCCTGTTCTGTTTTTAACATCTCTCCCGGTTTTCCTTTATCCGGAAGTACCGGCGGCTGTATGGAAATTGCTGGCTTTTCGGCCCCACTGTCAGTTTTGGCTGTTGAAGCATCTGATTTTATTTCTTTAACTTCTGCACCCTGTTTTGCAGGAACATTAACAGTTAACGGAACATCAGCCGGAGCTATCTCACTCTTCTTTGCAACTATTTTTTTACTCACAGCCACAGGCTTTATTGTTGGTTCAGTTTTATCGCCGCATCCGTTTACAAACAAAAACAGACATATAAAACAAATTGTGATAATAATTTTGATTAGATGTTTAGGCATGCTTACCAGGCTTTGTTACTGGTTTTCTTGTTGAGGCTCCCTTTTTTTCCGGTATTCCGGGATCCTTGGTATCCAAAAACTTGTAAGTTACAGCAGTACACGTTGTTACAAGATCGTTATTCTTTTTTGACTGGTCAACTTTCATTACAATATCTTGGATATTAACTATTCTTGGAAGACGCGCCACTTTGTCAAAAAAAACGGCTACGTTGTGGTATTTCCCTGAAATTTGTATCGATACTGGAATTTCAGCGTAAAAACTTTTATTTCTTTCATTTCCGGGTTGGAAAAGGACAAATTCAAGCCCTGCCTCCTGGCCGGATAAGGATATGCTTTCGAGAAGAGATGGTATCTCTTTCGATTCAGGAAGGGCTTTCATAACTATTTTAAGCTGTATCTCCGCTTTATTAAATTCTTCTGTTAACTTCGGAAGCTCTTTCGCGGTCATTTTTGCAGCAGCAAGTTTTTTCTCTAAATCTGAATATTCAGAACTAAGCTTATGATACTGTTGTACTTTGGGGAAAAAAATAAAATAAACAAAAGCAGCCACCATAACAACTATTACGCCGCTGAAAAGGAGAAATCGTTTAACCTTCGTAAGCTTCTCAAGTTTTTCAAATATAGGGGCTATTGATTTTGAAATGTCTGGTTTTTCCATTATTTCTTTGCCTCACTCTTGACTACTTGTTTGGCAGATTTTTTGTTGCAAGATATTTCGAAATTTTTGAGGCTTGCCTGCCTTACCATCTGTTTCTTTATAGTTTTTAAATTTACGGATTCAAAAAGATTAGAACCTTCAAGACGGATCATGAAATCAGCTACAGTCTGACTATCAACAGCAACACCAGAAATATTGACTGTCTTACCTATTGCATCAAAACTGAGAAACCACATCCTGTTTGGAATAACAAGAGTTGTCATTACGTCCATAAGCCTAACCGGCTCATAACGGTTGGCCTCAAGGTCATTAATAACATTCATTTTAGTTTTAAGAACTTCGAGTTTTCCTTTAATTTCTGCAATTTCCTTATTAATTTTTTCGTATTTAGCTATTTCAGTCTTTGTGCTTTCAACTTTACTATTAACTTCTTTAACCTGACTGCTCAATCTTATATTGATATAGAACATTAATATAATGGCCAGTAACAAAGAAGAAAGCAATATTGATAACTGGCGTCGAACATTCTCTTTTTTTCTTGCCGTTCGAAAAGGCAGAAGATTAATTCGTATCATTTATCATCAACCCTTCTCAATGCCAAGCCCATGCATATAGCAGCTTGCGGTGCAATTTTTTCCAGGTATGAAGAATCAAAGTTTTCAGCCACATCCAGCTTATTAAACGGATTAATGATTTCCACTTCAGCAGAAGTCTCTGAAGCAAGTAGTTGTCGAAATTCCTTTATATTTGCACCTCCGCCGCTTATCACAATTTTTGTTATTGTGTCTTCAGGGTATGTAGAATAAAAGAAGTCCAGGGCCCGCCTTATCTCTGCACACCAATCTGATACAATAGAGGATTCGATTTCTATTAAATCTTCAGAAGATATTTTGTTATTCTGACTTCCGAATTTAATTTGCTCTGCTTCTTCTAATGTACATCCAGACAGAGATACAATCTTCTGATTTATTTGTCCGCAACCCAAAGATACATCTCGCATGAATAAAGAGGAAAGACCTTTTAAGATATTTAATGACGTTTTGCTGGCTCCGATGTCTATCAAAGCTATGTTTTCATCTTTTGTATCATAATTGAACTCAAATATATTTTGCAATGCAAACGCTTCAACATCAATAATGCAAGGATTAAGACCGGCCAACTGGACAAGGTTAATGTATTCAGTTACCATTTCCTTTTTTGCAGCTACAAGGAAAACGCTCATCTGATTCGGGTTATTCTCGTTTTCCCCGAGAATCTGAAAGTCTAGATTGACATCGCTGATATCAAAAGGAATATATTGCTCAGCTTCAAACTGAATTGTCTCCTGAAGCTTGTTTTCGTCCATAGTCTGAACGTTTATTTTCTTTACAATAACAGAAAAACCTCCTATCGACACAGCAACATTTTGTTCCTTGAGTTTGTTTTGCTTGAAAAGCTGTCGGATATATTCTGCAACAGCTTCATGATCATTGATAGCGCCATCTTCAATTATTCCTGGAGGAATATCGATCATCCCAAATTTCTTGAGGCGACGACCCTTTTTCGTTTCAACTATCTCTCCCGCTTTCAGGCTTCTTGATCCGATATCCAGGCCGATAAGATGATTTTTACTTCCGAATGCCATAAAACACGCTCAATCGCTAAATATTTTGTCTTTGTCAGAAAGATTAAAACCAAGTGCAAGTATAATCTTTCGTTTTGTCTCCATGCGACAAGGCATACCCTCTTCAATACGCGAAATGGTAATTGGAGACACATTTGCCTCTCTAGCAAGCTCGGCTTTGCTCATCATGAGTGTTTCTCTGGTTTTTTTTAAGGAATTCTTTGCCATAAATGAACATCCCGTCAAATAATGTAATAATCGAAGTATTTTTTTTCCGTTTATTACACCTTATTTAGCATATGTCAAGCAATATTTGCATAATTTATATATAATTACAGATACATACATCATATTGTGGCTTCCGTGATTATATTTACAATAGGTTGTGTAATAAAAACTTTATTCCATGTTTTCTTTCTTGCATTTATTTAATTTTAATAAAATTTTTTCTCGTGTACTTTTGTATCGACAGGTTTTTTCTTTTGTTAATACATTCCGCAGAAGAATTATTTATATTTTTCATAAAATATGGTTATTCGGTATTTAGGATGCTAAATCTTGATATAATTTTACCTCCTATATAGTAACCATTTCTTTGTTGACTCTTATAGCCTGTTATCTTAATATGTTAATATTAGTATGCGTTGAGGCCTTTAAATAACATCCGACCAAAGGTCTTGTTTGGTAAATGGGCGCAGCCCATCAACAGGAATGTTTCCTGCATCCGTAAACGGTCCGCCTGAGACTGACTTCCATGAAATTCCGGCAGCCCCAAAGAAGCTTCTCACAAAGACATATAATCTCTGCCTGTATGTCTTTTATCGAATACCAGTGGCGTTGATTATGTTTTTTCAAAGTTTTCCTGCGGATCGCATGCGCCTATATCCCAACATGGCAAAATGGGAGTTGTTCAAAGATCTTGATTAGCCTGTAGAATATCATTTGTTTCAAATTAAAATTTTCTGTCCGATAAAACTCAAAAACTCCTGACAATCTAACATACTATTATCAACGAAGGTTTTTAAGTATGGGAATAGATAAAAAGATTGTTTCTCCATACAATGTTGTTGAAAAAATTGACCCGGGAATGAGTATTTTTATTGGAACAGGGGCTGCCGAACCCAGAACACTTGTTAAACATCTTATGGCCTCAAATGCGCCTAATTTAGAGGATCTTGAACTCATACAGCTTGTGAGCTTCGGTGACGCGGTTTCCATTAAAGAATTATACTCTCAAAAATTTCGCCTTAAAACGTTTTACTCGGGATGGGCAGCCCGTGAAGCCATTACTGCAGGCAGGGTTGATTTAATCCCCTGCCGATTTTCCAAAATACCCCACCTGATAAAAACCGGTAGAATTCGCATAGATGTTGTGTTTATTCAGGTCTCCTCCCCTGACAAATCGGGTTATTGCAGTCTGGGAATAGCCGTAGACGTGGCCCGTGAAGCCATGGAAAAGGCTTCGATTATTGTTGGCGAAATAAATCCGAGAATTCCCGAAACTTTCGGCGATACCTTTGTACATGTTTCAGATTTTCACATGCTGATAAATTCGATTGACCAACCTATTTATTTCCCAAGATGGACTGTTGATAAAGTTTTTAACAAGGTTGCATCTAATGTTGCATCCGTTATTGATAACGGTAGCTGTATAGCTTTTTCAATCGGGCCTTTATTTGAAGCACTTAGCCGTCATCTTGTCCAAAAACGCAATCTCGGAATACATTCTCCATTTTTCACAGATGCCTTAATGGATCTTATGAAAAGCGGAGCTGTAACCAACAGGAACAAAGAGATGTGGCAGGGCAAAGCTCTTACCTCGTATGCTCTTGGAACACCCGAACTTTTGTCTTGGCTCAACCGCAATCCACTTGTAGAATTTCAAGGCATTGCAAAGGTGTTTGATCCAATCATTATTGGAAGCAACTCCAGATTTGTTGCTGTTTTCCATGCAAGTAAAGTCGATTTGTCCGGCCTCATTGTGCTAAATATCGGAAAAGGAAACGTTGCCGTCGGGCCTGGTGAAGCCATGGATTTTTTTAATGGTGCCGAGATTTCAGATGGCGGGCGGAATGTTTTTGCGCTTTCTAGCAGAAATCTTAAAGGTGAACCCAACATTCGCATATCCGCCGGAAGTCTGCATAACCGGTTCAGTCTCCGTGAATCTGTCGATATTGTCGTAACCGAATACGGAGTTGCACAATTAAAAGGATTGACAGTGCGTGAAAGAGCCCAGGCAATTATTGAAATTGCTCATCCTGACGACCGCCCCAAACTTGTTGCGCAGGCAAAACAGGAAAGA
>JAHJJB010000102.1 GCA_018823005.1 Pseudomonadota bacterium
AATCCAGTTTTCCACTTGTCGGCCGGAGATTCCTGTCTGTTCATAGATTTCGTAAGCAACCTTGGAAATTTCTTCTTTGAGATCCTGTTTATCGTCCATGATTGTCTCCTTTTATTTAGCGACCCGCGCCTGGTTCTCGCGTAACACCACATCCATCTCTTCTAACGTACTGATTCCGATTGTTCCAGTTTTTGTATTTTCTGTTTTAAGGAGGTGTTCTCTTCGAGAAGTTCGCGTTTTGTCCTGGATGAATCTTTCATCTGATACCCTCTGCCATTATAAACGGTATAGGATGGAAACAAAAAACCCTGTCACATTGTAAGAGACAGGGCTGGGAGATTTTTTTACTTCCCTATATGGGAAGAACAAGTATTTGATTTTTGCAAGTCAATCAATATGTTAGTTTAAGCATACTCGCATTCTCAACGAAGTCAAGGTATATTATTACAAGCTGGTCACTGAATGCTGTTTGCCACTTGAAATCAAGCAATTTCTTAAAGGGCAATATTTTGCTGATTACAAGGAAGCACCAAATGACCAAATAACCTATTTGCCAGAACGCACCGGGAGAGCCCGGGTGCTGGAGTTGCAAGACTGGAGAAGCCAGAGCCGTTTGCCAAAGTTGAAACTGAAGTAGGCAGCATCGGAGCCGCGTGTTTCTAATGCCCAAGGGCAACATGCAGATAGCTGGATCAATTCGGTTAAGTGGACAGAATAATCACGTTGTATTGCTTTAAAACTTTTGCTGCTGTCATACAACCCTGCCAGCTCATCCTGCGTCGGCATTCGCCAGTCCGAATAACCGCCACCGCGATAATTTTCGCAATAGCTCTTGGCATCCGCCCAGTTTATGTTTTTTCCATTGTCCTTTGCAGCCCACATCAGGTTCGTTCGCGTGTCCAGCACTGTCCCATTGTCATAAGCTATGAACCTATCATCCCTTGCAGTTTCCCCTGCTGTGGCATTTTTCGACGTAATAAAAGTTCCTATTAATATAGCCACCATTATTATTGTTGCCATCGTTCCTAATGCCTTTTTCATTAGCTGTCACCGCTTCCTCTATAGATTTGTTTTCTGCTTGAGTCACCTGGTTTCAAAACGATACTACAGTATTTAGACTACGCATCTTCTGAATCTAACCATTCACAACACCAGTCATTTATATCATGATTATTGAGAAAATCACATCATTGATAACAAGTTTGAAATAAAGTATTTTCTTCAAGGTTGCCGATTTATTGCTTTCAGTCAAGGATTACCGCATGAAAGGGCGGATATCTTTAAAAATCGATGGATGCTTTATTTCAAGGAAGCAAATAGTGCTCTCGTTGTTACTTACTACTGTTTAATATGGACAGTTGTCAGAATTGTGGGTTACGGAATGAAAGAGAGTAACCTAAGTGTCAGCGCGTAGCCGGAAGAGCGCCAGCGCTGTAGGCAATCCCGCTGCACGCTCTTGTTATAGTTTCATCAATCCTATTTTTAAATTTAAGCCAAATGTTCAATTCTGTGAATCTGATATCAAACTGATTACTTTTCTTGACATTTCATCATTAGGCTCGTGCCCACATCCGGGAATAGTTATCAACTTCCAGTTAAACTCCAATTCGCGCCCGCGGGCCTCTCTTTCAGCTGTTGCATAAAACACTTTGCCCCTTTGAAAACGATTAAGGCCCTGTTTCATAGCCGTCTTGCTTTTCAGGAAGTAGGCGTCTTGAACCACGTCTTCCTCGCCCAGCAGAACAAAGAAGTTCAATAAAAAAATTTCTTTCAAATCCTTATTTGTCAGACCCAAGCCTTTTATTGAGTAGGGATAAGGATCATGGCCATTTGTTGGCAGGGTATACACGCCCGCATTGGAAGCGAAGGCTTTTTCAATGAATTCATGCGCCCCGACCAAAATCTGCCGGTGGACAAACTGAGCGCCGGCTGAATTTCCCCAGATATAGTATTTTTGTTGACGGGTGCCAGTAATTTGCCTCACAAACCTGAAAATCCTGTCATTCAAATAAAACGACCACAATTCCCTTGGTTTTGTCCTGACATTGCCATACTGATATGACTCAATTTTTGGGAACAGTTCTTCGGAAAATTCAGGAAGGAGCAAGAGGATATTGAATTTTTCGAGTGCATCAGCCGCAATTCTTGGAATGTGTTCTGCTTTACGATCCGCGCCATGCATGAAAAACAAGATTGGGCGGTCAGGAGTAAATCCCTTTGGCTTGTAATAAAACACCCGCATAGCGCTGCCGTTTGATATGGTCTTATCCTTAAAATAGAAAAAACCATCTCCGTTGTTTATCTCCTGATATATCGTTGTCTCTGATGTCGCACAGCCCGAAAAAGTCAACGCAACAATGGCAAAGATTATGAAAGCAACTACTTGAATAATATAGGCTTTTATATTTGCAATCAGATTAAAAAACTGCTTCAAAAGGCAGACTTTGAATTGTAGCATGTGTGATACCGTGGCATGTTCCTTGTTTGCTTACGATCTATAACGTAGCTTTTCAGCGGGCGCGGTTTTTCCAATCCGCTGCAAAACCTTGTTATGTGATAATATCTAACCCATTTAGATTGATCCACATAAAACTCGAAATGTCGGTTTTCAACCAATATAATGTGCCATTGATTTCTGATTTAAATCAAGCATTTTCTTCATGGTTGGCTGGTTGTGTGTTACAGGAAGAAATTTTCGCCTAAAATGGCCGTCAGTACCCTTAGGCTGATCGTCGATTCTGGACTGCAAAATCACCATTCAAATAGCATTTTTCAGCCTTCTTTCTGGTCTGATCTGCAAAATAACCTTTTCCGCACCTCTCAGGATTTTTTCCCATCCGGTAAGGGCGTTCCGCACATCCTTCTTGATTCTCCGTTTCGACGCCTCTGGGGTCCGGGTGTAATCGGGGTCACCGAAGAAGGTATCAGCGTGTATTCAGCGACACAAAACGGTGGCGGCATAATTTAGGAGTGGCGTGCCATGAAGAGTGGTTATTTCGATGAAATAATGTTGAATCCTTTTCAAAGGCATCAGTTTGTGGATAACTGAAAGCCATACAGTCAGCGCCCGCTTCTTTCCCTGTCCATATCTCTGTCATAATCCCGTTTTTTAATGGCTTCCCGTTTGTCGTACTGTCTTTTCCCTTTTGCCAGAGCTATTGATATTTTTACTTTTCCGTTTTTAAAATAAATCCTGAGAGGGATCAGGGAGTGACCTTTATCGTTAACCTTGCTTGAAAGTTTGTTTATTTCCTGTTTGTTTAAAAGGAGCTTTCTTGTTCTTAAAGGATCGTGGTTACCGTAGTAAGCGAAAGGACAGGGTCCTATGTGCATCTGATGGATAAAGACCTCCCCGTTTTTGATTTTAGCATAGGAATCCTTCAGATTAGCACGCCCAAGCCTGAGTGATTTGACTTCTGTTCCAAGAAGTACAAGGCCTGCTTCATATTCATCTTCTATGAAGTAGTCATGCCTTGCTTTTCTGTTTTCGCTGATTATTTTGTAGCGCTCTTTTTCCAATAGTGTTATCCGCTGTTTAAGTTTGCCCTAACATATCCCCGAACGAAGCCTCGACAAGTTTTATTACATCCATTGTTGTGGTCTGTTTCAGCGCTTCATTTATAAAATGCCTTGCATCTTCGACCTTAAGCGACCTTATCATGTTCTTTACAGCAGGAATCGACTGGGGATTCATACTAAGCTCATCTATACCGAGTCCAAGCAGAAGCGGAATATTAAAAGGATCACCGGCCATTTCACCGCACATGAAAACTTTGATACCTTTTTCCTTCCCGACATCGGTTACATGTTTAATCATGCGCAAAATAGCAGGGTGAAACGGATGATAAAGGTTCGCGACCTCCCTGTTTCCCCTGTCGATTGCAAGGGTATACTGGATAAGGTCATTTGTGCCTATACTGAAAAAATCGGTTTCCTGTGCCATAACATCCGCCATTATAACCGCGGAAGGGACTTCTATCATTATGCCGAATTGAATATTTTTATTATAGGCTTTCCCTTCTTTTTCAAGTGAATCCGCAGCCTCGTTCAGGAGCTTTTTTGTCTCGCGGATTTCATCGAGGCTCGATATCATCGGAATAAGGATTCTGACATTTCCAAATGCCGCTGCTCTCAATATCGCTCTCAGCTGTGTTCTGAAAATATCAGGCCTTTTGAGGCAATATCTTATCGCACGGAGACCCAAGGCTGGATTTGCTTCATCAGAGCCGCTTGAATTTGCGACGGCCTTATCTCCGTTTATGTCGAGAGTACGGATCGTTACCGGCCGCTGACTCATGACTTCAACAACATCTTTATATTTATCAAAAAGCTCGTCTTCGCCCGGAAACTCATTTCGGGCTAGATACTGGAATTCAGTTCTGTACAGTCCTATTCCGTCTCCACCGTGGTCGAGAACGGATACAACCTCTTCCGGAAGCTCTATGTTCCCCATTATCTGAAGACTTAATCCGTCTAAAGTTTCCGCTTTCAGATGGCAGCCACGTGACAGAAAGGCCTTGTGCTCTTCAAACCGGGCTTTAAGCTCTTTGTACTCGCTTAGCGTCTGATCAGTCGCGTGAAGGATAACGATGCCTGTCGTTCCGTCTATTATTAATCCGTCGTCATTATTTATTATTTGAGTCGCATTTCCCAGCCCGAGAACCGCCGGAACCTCAAGGGTGCGTGCAATGATGCTTGTGTGAGAAGTCCTTCCTCCGTGGTCTGTCAGGAAACCCATTACCTTATCGAGTTGAATCTGGCTTGCATCTGCCGGAGAAAGATCCTTTGCGACCAGGATTACCCTCTTGTCTATTTCGCCGATATTTATTTTCTCAGTCCCGATGAGAAATCGCATAATACGGTCTGAAACATGGGTGATGTCATCGGAACGCTCTTTGAGATAAGAGTCCGATATATCCTGAAAAAGCGTCTTTATGCCGGACACCACCTTTTTAAGCGCCCATTCGGCATTTACTCTTTCATTTTTAATGGTTTCGATTGTTTTATCATAGAGCATCTTGTCTTTAAGGAGCGCTACGTGGGTTTCAAGTATGCCCGTATGCTGACGTACATCTTCCGGGGCATTCTCGATTATTGCCCGAAGCTCATCGGTGGCGATTTTTACGGCTACTTTAAAGCGCTTAATTTCGCTGTCCAGATTTTTCCTGCTGATAAAATATTTCTCAACAATATCGACTCCTTCCTTATCAACAAGGTAGGCCTTTCCTATACAAATGCCTGGTGAAGCACCTGTTCCGATAAGCCTAATCTCTTTTTTTATTTCATAATTAGGCATGATGTTAATTATTCTCCAAACCCTTTTTCAACCAGCATTACAATATCGTTTAATATATTGAGATCCGACTCATTGTCCGTTGTAAATGTTATTATGGTTCCCTTTGAACAGCCGAGTGTAAGTATGTCAATTATGCTGGAAGCGTCCACCTTTTCGCTGTCCTTTATAATCCAGATTATTTCTTCAGCCTGCATGGCAAGTTTTGCGATCTTGGCTGCTGCTCTTGCATGAAGCCCGAGTTCGTTTGTTATAATGACACTCTTTGAAAAATTATAATATTCTTTGTTCATATTAGTAGCAAGTCAAGAAAAGCAGCGTAAAAATAATAAGGCAGTTTACAAAAAATACAAGAAGGCAAAGACGGCGGATTTGAAGCAGCCTGAAACATGACTTTTTAAGATTTCATAAGTTTATGCACAGCACAATTTAATGGAAACAGTAACAATACAGGACTCTCTTGTCAATCCGTAATCATTGACAGGTAGAAAAATAGTTGATACACAAATCAGAGTGTTTGAGACAGTCTCATATAAGTTTCGGTACTTATTTTACACATTAAGCGAGGAGGGTTATCATGGCTGAGAAAATACTTATTTTCGGGAAGGACACCTGACCCTTCACAACTGCCGCTCGTGAAGCGTATTCAAAAAGCGGGAAGAGCTTTGAATACATCAATGTTTTTTCCGATACCGAAAATCTTGAAGCGATGTTGAAAATATCAAATGGCGTTCGTAAAGTACCTGTCATTGTTGAACAGGGGAATGTAATAATCGGTTTTGAGGGTAAAACCTGAGGCTTTTAATTTTGCCCGGTAGTGTGCCGGGAAAAACTTCAGTTTCTAGCTTCTGGTTCATAGTCTATGGTTGATGGCGCGTTCAATAGTTATAAGGCCGTAACTTTCGTGAAGACCGGAGTCCATCAATATTTGATATCAGACGGATAGGGGTGAAAATGGAGAAACAATTTCTGATAAATGAATTTTCGATTACAGAATCCTGGCGTCTTTTCAAAATCATGGGAGAGTTCGTTGACGGGATAGAAGCTCTTCATGATTTAGGGCCGGCTGTAAGCATTTTCGGTTCAGCAAGAATCAAACCAGATGATCCGGTTTATAAGAAAACAGAATTGATGGCCGCTCTTTTTGCGAAAAACAACTTTGCGGTTATAACTGGCGGCGGAGGCGGCGCCATGGAAGCTGCCAACAAGGGTGCCGCAGAAGCGGGCGGAAAATCTGTAGGTCTCAATATTGTTCTACCTTTTGAGCAGAAACCAAACAGCTATTCCAATTTAAAGCTTGAATTCAAATATTTTTTTATCAGAAAAGTCATGTTTGTAAAATATGCCCATGCTTATATTATCATGCCGGGCGGATTTGGTACCATGGATGAACTTTTTGAGGCCGTAACACTTGTTCAGACCCATCGAATCAAACCACTGCCTGTAATTCTTGTCGGGTCCGATTACTGGGGCGGGCTTAAAAAATGGATTAAATCCAGACTCCTTGAAGAAAACATGATTTCACCTAAAGATGTTGACATACTTCAGATTATTGATGATCCAGAAGAAGTTGTCGATACTGTCAAAAAATTCGTTATTATTTAAACCATGACGGACAACCCCTCCTATTCAGATTTAAAGAAGCAGAACCTGGCCTTAAGCATGGAATCACAACGGTGCAAGGTGGCGGAAGAAGCCTTTTATCGCCAAAATGCATATTTAAAAGCCCTTCACGAAACGTCCCTGATCCTGATAGACAAAATAGACAAAGAAGAATTGCTGGAAAACATACTTGAGAGGGCTACTTCTATAACAGGTACAGAACATGGCTTCTTTTACCTGCTAGAGCCGGGAGCCGAGCAGATGCAGATGCGGGTGGGAATGGGTTTCTTTAAGAGCCAGCTGGGGCGGCTTGTTACAATCGGCCAGGGAATGGGGGGGCAAGTCTGGAAGACCGAGGCGCCGATTCTGGTGGATGATTATAAATGCTGGCCCAGCCGTATTTCCGATAAGGTTCTGGACGGTTTGCGTTCTGTTGTGGGAATTCCTTTAAAATCGGAACGCCAGGTGCTGGGCGTTATAGGATTGGCTCATGTAAATGTGGGTAAACGGTTTAGCCATGATGATATCACCGTTCTGGAACAGTTTGCCGCTCTGTCTTTAATCGCCATTGAAAAGGCCCGCCTTTATGCGGATGTGCGCTGGGAGTTGGCAGAACGCGAACGAGCCGAAGCAATTTTAAGAGACAGCGAGCGTCGTTACCGTACGTTGCTTGAATCTTCTCCTGATCCCATTGTGGTTTATGATATGCAAGGTGTTGCCACCTATGTCAATCCGGCGTTTGAACAAACCTTCGGCTTGTCGCGGGATGAGCTATTGGGCAAACAGATCGATTTTGTGCCAAAGGAGAACTGGCCCGAAACCAAGGCTGCCATTGAGCTGATGCTTAGCGGCAAAAAAATTAATTTATTTGAGACTCGCCGCCTGACCAAGGATGGACGCACACTGGATGTACAGCTGAGTTCCACACTGTATCACGATCATGATGGACGGCCAGCGGGCAATATCGTCACCCTTCGGGATATCAGTACCCGAAAGCGGACCGAACAGGAGCTTCAAAAATATCATGATCACCTGGAGGAACTGGTGGCTGAGCGGACAACGGAATTGGCCAAGGAAGTTGATGAACGAAAACGGGCCGAAAAAGCGCTGCGCAAGCGCGAAAAAGAGCTTCAGGCTCAGTCCCATCATCTGGAGGAGGTCAATACTGCCCTCAGGGTATTGTTGAAACAACGTGAGGAGGATAAAAAGGAGCTGGGTGAAATTGTCCTTAGAAATGTTAAGGATCTGGTGAATCCTTATTTGCAGAAAGTGATCGGGGGCCGACTTGATACGCGCCAGAAAACTCTTATGCGTATTTTGGAAACGAATTTAAACAATATAATTTCCCCTTTTATCAATAAACTTAACTCTTCGCTGGTTACTTTAACGCCGATGGAGATACGCGTGGCAGATCTTGTCAAGGAAGGGAAAACCAACAAGGAAATGGCCGAGTTGCTGCAGGTCTCAAAAAACACGGTGCTTTTCCACCGTTACAACATTCGCAATAAATTGGGGATAAAAAACAAGCAGGTAAATCTTCGGTCCCATTTGATGACTTTCGGAAAATAGCGGTTATATGCCACTATTATGCTACTATTTTATAAACTTGACATTAGATATAATTGAGGTATGTTACAAAAATATAATTTATAATATGAACGGTTGTCAATGAAAAGCATGCTCTTTGCTGTCGAATGACTGTTGGCGAACCAATTATCCCGTTAGTGTTGATGGACTGTTTATTGAATACAATTCCTTAATATAAGCTGATCATCGACCGGTACTTTAAATCGGACAAATGAAGGGTAATCGGCCGGAAGGGCGGCGCATCCGCGAAATCTATTTACAAGTTATCAGAAAAAATCAGGCGAGTGTTGAGATATTTATGACACAATTAATTGTTTCCGGGGTTACGCTGACATTCGGCGGATTGCACGCGCTATCCAATGTAAATATAACGATTGAACCGGGGCTGATCACATCAATTATCGGACCCAACGGGGCCGGGAAAACCAGCCTCCTAAACTGCGTGTCCGGTTTTTACCATCCCACCAAAGGCGAGATAAAATATGGTGACCGGCGGCTGACCCATGCTTCTCCTCACCAGGTATCCAGTATTGGCATTGCACGGGCCTTTCAGAATTTGGAACTGTTCAGGGGCTTGTCGGTTCTGGATAATCTCCTGCTGGCCCGCCATCAAAAACTGCGCTATAACATTCTTCAAGCAATAATTTATTTCGGCAAGGCATCGAGAGTGGAAGCAGAAAACCGAGCATATGTGGAAAAAGTAATCGATTTTATGGAGCTGGAACTCTACCGTAAAAAAACGGTGGGGAATCTGAGTTATGGCATACAGAAAAGAGTGGAGGTGGCCCGTGCTCTGACCCTGGCGCCCAAGCTGCTGTTGCTCGATGAGCCAATGGCCGGGATGAATATCGAGGAAAAAGAGGACATTGTGCGGTTCATACTCGATCTTAAAAAGGAATGGGACATCACGATCGTATTGGTGGAACATGACCTGGGTGTTGTCATGGATATTTCAGATCAGGTTTACGTGCTAGATTTCGGAGAAGTGATCGGTTCGGGCAAACCGAAAGAAATTGCTTCCAATCCCGAGGTAATTAAGGCCTATATCGGAGAAGAGTAATATAAGTATGGAAAACAAGGACCATTTAAAGCAGTACACCATTCCGCAACTGCTGCAGTGGCGGGTGAAAACGAGTGGTGACAAGGTTGCCCTGCGGGAAAAGGAATTCGGTGTCTGGAACAGCTATTCCTGGAATCAATATTATAATTTTGTTCGCAAAGCCGGTTTGGGACTGAGAAAAATAGGTTTGGGAAAAGGGGATTGCATTGCCATCATCAGCGATAATATTCCTGAAGTGCTTTATATGGCTATCGGTGCTCAGTCGGTAGGCGGAATTTCAGCCGGCCTTTATCAGACCAGCCTGCCGCATGAAATCGGTTCAATTCTCGAATATCTGGGTGTGAGCATTGTTTTCTGCAGCGATCAGGAGCAGGTCGATAAAGTTGTTGAGGTAAGGGATAAGATTCCAAACGTTAAAAAAGTGATTTACGAAGACCCGCGAGGGATGAGGGGATATCGAACAGACGATTGGTTCATGTTTATTGATGATCTCTACAAGCTTGGCGAAGAAGCTCATCAGGAAGCGCCGGATCTGTTTGATGCATTGGTTGATGAGGGGAAGCCTGATGATGTATGCCATATGTGTCTGACTTCCGGGACCACCGGGTTGCCCAAGGGGGCAATGCTGACCCATCGCAATTATATCAACATGGGAATTCAGATCACCAAGGTCGATCCTCTGGAAGAAACCGATGAGTATCTCTCCTTTCTTCCATTTGCCTGGATCGGGGAGCAGATGAATTCCTTCGGGGTTGCCATGGCCACAGGCATTTCAGTCAATTTCCCGGAGTCGGTTGAGACCAATATGGAAGATCTCAAGGAAATAGGGCCGCATTTCATGTTCGGCGCGCCAAGAATCTATGAAACCATCCGTTCCCAGATATGGCTTAAAATCGATGAATCCTATTGGCTTAACCGGGTACTATATAACTACTTCATGAAGGTCGGCGAGGCGGTGGCCCAGTACCGAATGTCCGGACGGAAATTGCCGATTAAGCTGGGTTTGTTGGCCTGGTTAGGCAAGCAAATTATTTTCAGACCTCTCGTCAATCAGATCGGAATGCTCCGGTTGCGAAGAGCATACACCGGTGGAGCCGCCCTTGGGCCCGAGCTGTTTACGTTTTACCAGGCCATCGGGGTGAACCTGAAACAGATTTACGGTCAGACTGAAATCGTCGGTATTGCCTATATGCACAGAGATGGAGATGTGCGGCCCGATACTGTTGGCAAGCCATTGCCCGGTACGGAGTGCCGTATTTCCGAAGAAGGGGAGATCCTCTCTCAATCCGATTCGGTAACTATCGGTTACTATAAGATGCCGGACAAGACGGAAGAATTGCTTGAAGGCGGCTGGCTGCATTCCGGGGATGCCGGGTATATAGACGAAAACGGGCACTTGGTGGTAATCGACCGTTTATCGGATGTCATGCACAACAAGGACGGTGAGATGTTCAGCCCCATGTTCCTTGAAAACCGGCTCAAGTTCAGCCCCTATATCAAGGAGGCGGTCATCTTCGGGGATAAAAGGGCGTATGTGGCCGCGCTGATCAACGTCGATCCCATTGTCGTGGGTAAATGGGCCGAAGACCGGGGCATTTCTTTTTCGACGTTTATGGATCTTTCCTCGCAACCGGAGGTCGCCGAGCTGGTGCATGGAGAGGTCAAAAAGATCAATAAAACTGCCGAAAAACCGCACTTCAGAATCCGGCGGTTCGCCATCTTGTATAAGCTCCTTGACGTGGATGACGGCGAGCTGACCAAAACCGGAAAAATCCGCAGAAAATTCGTGCGTGAGAAATATAACGATTTGTATCAGTCGTTGTATGACGAAACCATAAACGAAAAAAAGGTCGAAGCTTTTTATCAGTATCAGGATGGTCAAACAACAACAGTGGAGACAACAATCCGCTTTTACACAATGGAAGAGGTCCAATGAGCTATTTTTTCCAATTAGTGGTCAGTGGTATCGTGGTCGGCTCCATCTATGCCCTTTCCGCGCTCGGGTTTGTTTTAATCTACAAATCGAGCCGGGTGCTCAATATCGCGCACGGGCAAATCATAGCCGTAGGGGCCTTTATCACATACGCCCTGACTGTATGGGCAAATATACCGATTTTTATTTCTCTGGTGTTCAGCATGGGAATCACTTTTTTTCTCGCTATGAGCGTGGAGCGGGTCTTTTTGCGTCGCCTGATCGGTGAGCCGATCATTTCCGTAATCATGGTTACCATAGGGTTGATGTCGATTCTGGATGGACTGGTTTATCTAACGCCCTTTGGATCGGAGAATTTCTCTTTCCCGGAGTTTCTTCCCACAACTCCTATCGGATTTGGAGGGGTTTCCATCTCATGGACGCAGATGGTGGGCGTGATAATAACCATAATTATGATAGCAGCCTTTTCCTGGTTCTTTAAAAAATCGACGGTGGGCATCTCCATGCGGGCTGTCTCGGATGATCAGCTGGCATCCATGTCCATCGGCATCAGCGTACCCAAGGTATTCGGCCTTGCATGGGCCATGGCCGGGTTGAGTGCGGCGGCGGCCGGCAGCATTATCGGAAATATTACTGGGCTCAACTTTGAAACCCTTCATGCCTTCGGGATAGTCGTTTTTCCGGTTGTTATTCTCGGCGGGCTCGATTCGATTCTTGGGGCGGTGGTAGCCGGTATCATAATGGGGCTGATACAGCAGTTCGCCAGCGGATATCTTGACGGGAACTGGGGGCTAAACGGGACCGGCGGCGTAGCGCCATACATCATTCTGCTGGTGATATTGCTTTTCAAGCCTCACGGCTTATTCGGAATTCATGAAATAGAGCGGGTATAACTATGTCATCAAATCGTTGGTTGGCGACCGGGAACTATTTTACTTCTTACAGGGAAGAACAGAGAATCTTTTTCACAAGCCTGGACCGGGCCGTGATGGGCTTTTTTTTACTCTGTCTTTTCGTATGGCCCATCTTTATTGATGTGGATAACAAATACATGCTCGTCATCGATAATATTCTGGTGGCGGTGATCGCAGTAATGGGGCTGAACCTCGTGACCGGATTTGCCGGCCTGATTTCCATCGGGCATGCCGCTTTTGTGGGTATCGGAGCATATACCATCGCCTCTTTTTCCAGAGTCCTCGGTGAGTCGCATGTCCTGTTGACCCATGCCTGGCCTGTGATGATCATCATTTCGGGCATGGTTGGCGCGGTGTTCGGTGCTATCGTCGGTTTGCCCGCCCTGCGCCTGAAGCACCTGTATCTGGCCATCGCGACCCTTTCCTTTCAAATGATTTTTCAGTGGACCATCAATTTCATGGATTTTTTCAATCAGGGCCAGACCATCTCCGTGGGCAGAGTCGCCTGGTTGACCGGTACGGTGTCGCGCGACCAGCATTATATCTTCTGGTATTACGCAATTCTGGTTTTTATCGTTTTAACAGGATTTTCGGTGCGTAATCTGCTGCGTACACGATATGGCAGATGCCTAGTCGCCGTTCGGGACAATGACCGGGCCGCGGATGCGATGGGAATGCATCCGGGATTTACCAAGGTTTATGCATTTGCGCTTGCCGGTTTTCTGGCCGGCGTGGCCGGCGCTTTGAACGCTTACATTTATCGAGGGGTAGGTGTCGAATCCTTTACCCTGCATGCATCCATCACCTATCTGGCAATGGCTATTGTCGGCGGCCTCGGTACCCTGCACGGCTCCTTCTGGGGGCCCGCGGCGATTAAGGTGCTGGACCTGCAGGTTGAAAAACTGGCTGAATGGTCGGCCACTTTCCTGCCGGCCAACATGAATCTCGCAACTGCCTTGAAACCCCTTAGTTTCGGACTGGTGATCGTTCTTTTTCTGATGTTCGAGCCCAGGGGAATTGCCAACTGGTGGCGGATTTTCCGGTCATATGTGAAATTGTGGCCTTTTAGATACTAAGCTAAGAAGTTCCGTTTTTTTGAGGTTCGGTCTGGCATCCACGCCAGTTTATATTTTGATTTTTAACAACTCAAAGCAAGGAGGAAACATGAAAAAGAATAGAAAGATCTTTTTGACGATGTTGTTTTCAGCCGTTTTTCTGGTCGCGCTTTCGGCGCCGGCGTTTGCCGGGAATGTATATAAGATGGGCTTGTCGCTCGCCATCACCGGCCCGACTTCCGATGCCGGCAATCCCTACGCCAAAGGTGTTGAGGATTACTTCCGCTTAGTGAACGAAACTAAGATTCTCGGGGATGATACGATTGAGTGCACGATCCGGGATGACCAGTACAATAATGATGTGACCAAAAGAAATTATGAAGATTTCATGAGTCAGGGAATCGTCTTTTATCTGAACTACTCGACGGGAAGCACGATGGCCCTGAAAAAAGATTTCGAAGAAGAAAAAATGCCGGTTATTCCGGCTTCATTTCATGCCGGCAACCTGATCGACTCTAACTATATTTTTCTTCCTATAGCATCCTATTCGGCCCAGGCCATCGGTTTGGCCGAATATATCGTGAAAAATAATAAAAAAGGGGTGCCGAAAGTGGCGTTGTTTATCCATCCGTCGGCTTTTGGCAGGGGGCCCGTTGAAGATGTGCAAAAGGCCGTTGCCGCCGGCCTTAAAATGGAAATCATCGAAGTGGTTGAACACGGAAAAGACCTCGACAACACGGCAATGCTGAAACGACTGATGAGCAAGGGCGTTCAGTATGTCATCAGTCAGACCGTTCAGTCTCCGGTAGCTACCATGCTTCAGGATGCGGGCCGTCTCGGACTAGTGGCGACTTCTTTTGGCGAGCCGGGAAAAATCACCTTTGTGGGATGCCACTACACGGGAGGAAATGACCTGACCGCGCTGGCCGGTGCTTCTGCCGAGAATTTTTACTGGACAACCTCTTATATTGTCACCAATGAACCTAGTGCAGGCGCGACGGCTCAGCTTGCCCTTGCTAAAAGATACGGCCGTGATGATAAGGCCGCCAATTCCCACAACTACGCTAACGGTATGATGGTGGCCCAGGTTGCAACAGAGGTGGTCCGGAGGGCAAAGGCGAAAGGAAAACCGGTCACAAAGGAAACTCTTTATCAGGAGCTTCTGGCCATGAACGGGAATAATTCGTTTTCTCCGGGAACGACAGTGGGCCCTGTGACCTATTCGGCAACAGATAAAGCCGGTGTTGATACCCTGCAGCTCTATGTAGCTAAAGGCGGCGTCTTCAAGTCCATCGGCAAGCCCTTTATTCCCGAGTATACGAGCAAAATTAAATAATAATAGCGCCTAATGTTGAATCTGCGGATTCATCGCAGCAATTGCTTCCTTTGTACCGTAAGCGGGTAAAACCGGTTTCGGTGCAAAGGAGGCTAACCATTGTGCGCACGGCCGTCCGATAATTATCACGAAAGATAAAAAGCCGCTTTATGGATAATAAAACCGAGAACCTGCTGGAAGTCAACAACATAGAAGTCGTCTATAACGACATTATTCAGGTGCTTCGCGGTGTCAGTCTGAATGTCGCCAAAGGAAGTATCGTCGCCCTGCTCGGCACCAACGGGGCCGGTAAAACCACAACCTTGCGGGCCATCAGCGGACTGCTGAAGCCCGAAAATGGTTTTATCCGGGAGGGATATATCAAATTCAAGAATGAAGACATCACCAATGTTCTCGGGACTCAGGTCGTAAAGCTGGGTGCGGTGATGGTTCCCGAAGGACGAAGGGTGTTCAAGCACCTTACGGTGGATGAGAATATCCTAGTCGGTTCCATCACCAGGAAGGACGGGGCACAGAAAATCCGTGCCGATCACGAGTTGATGTTCGCGCATTTTCCGAGATTGGCCAAGATTACCCACCGGCTTGCAGGATATTGTTCCGGCGGCGAACAGCAGATGATCGCCATTGCCAGGGCGTTGATGGCTGCTCCCGAGATGCTAATGCTGGATGAACCATCATTAGGTCTGGCGCCCTTGCTGGTGAAAGAGATATTTGAGAATATCAAATTGATAAATAAAGAGTTGAATGCCACTATTTTGGTGGTCGAGCAAAACGCAAAGATTGCGCTGAATGTGTCCGATTACGCCTATATCATGGAATCCGGCAAGATTGTTTTGGAAGGTCCTTCCAGGGAGTTGCAGAACAATCCGGATGTCAAGGAGTTTTATATGGGAATAACCCAGGGCGGGGGCAGAAAATCCTTTAAGGAAGTAAAATCGTATAAACGCCGCAAACGCTGGATGTAATAATGAATTATGCGGCAGGATGGCTTTGCTCTGACATTTTTCGTTCCAATCCCAACCCCGAACTTCCGAAGGGAACACCAATGGCATGCCATGCCGGTATCGGCCGGGGATGGGGCTTTCGAGAAATATCGCTCTGAAAAGGCTCATGAGAAAAGGAAGGGTTTATGAAATTTTTAGTGGGGTATAACGGCACGGAGGTAGCCAAGGCGGCCCTCTCTTTAGCAAGAAACTATGCGGAAGTTTTTAAAGCCAAGGTTTTTATTATGACTTCCATGGGAGGCGGGGCACAAGAGACTGGGGAAACCATAAGAAAGGCTGAAAATGACCTGGCGATGGCTGCTGCATTTCTGAGAGAAAAAGGAATTGAATGCGAGACCCATCAGTTGGCCCGGGGATTGGCCCCAGGTGAAGACCTGGTAAGCTTCGCCGATGAAAACGGCATTGATCAGATATTCGTCGGGGTTCAAAAAAAATCGAAAACCCAGAAGATCATTCTTGGATCCACGGCGCAGTTCATAGTTTTAAGAGCGCCTTGCCCGGTTGTAACCGTCAACCGGTCGTCCATTTAAGACAACTTCCTCTATCTCCCCGAGTAATTATTGCATTGTGGAGGAATGGCCCGCCACAGCCATCCAGAATACTCTGGTTATATTTATTATTTATCTTTGATACTTTTCCCCTTTTTTGGCACAAAAGGATTTATGGGGGTACCTTCATGGGACTGTATGATTTTACTTTCTATGATTTGATCAATCGTAACGCTGTCGCTTTTAGCGGGCGCTCCTGTTGGCTGGAAGTCGATGACGGCCGCAACTTGACTTTTAACGAATACAAGAAACAAGTGGACTGTCTGGCAAGCGGGTTATGCCGCACCGGAGTTCAAAAAGGCGATCGAATCGGCATTGTGGGGAAAAACAGCTTTGAGTACTTTTTATTGTATGGCGCCGCCGCGGCTTTGGGCGCCATTGTATTGCCGATCAACTGGCGTCTTTCCACAGATGAGATGTGCTTCAATCTGAATGATTGCACACCGAAGATTCTATTTGCCGATGCCGAATTTCAACCCGTGCTCAAAGAAAGGCGGCGCGATTTGTCCACTATCGGCGCCTGTTACAACCTGAAGGCCGACATGGGCGATTGTATGGCTTTTAAGCAATTAATGGATTCGACGGGTCCGTTGCCTTCGGTGGATGTTGCCTGTACAGACGGTTTTGTCATTATTCATACGGCGGCCGTGGCTGGACGTCCGCGCGGGGCGTTGTTAAGTCACAGCAATTTTATGTGTGCCGACCTGCATTTTAACTTCAATTTTGGTCTTTGCGCCGAGGACGTGCACTTAAATTTACTGCCCCTTTTTCATGTTGGTGGTCTGGTAATGGCCTTCAACACATTTCATGCCGGAGCGTTAAATATCAATGTGAGTAAGTTCGACGCATCCACCGCTGCCAGGCTGATTCAGGACAACAAGGTCAGTCTCTGTTTTGATTTTCCGCCGATTCTGGATTCCATCCTCAAGGCGGCAAAGGAAGAAAATCTTAACCTCAGTTCATTCCAGGCGGTCGTGGGGTTGGGTACGCCGGAGGGGATAGAACGGTTTCAATCAGAAACCGGCGGCACCTATTATTGCATGTTCGGGCAAACGGAGACATCTTGCGTGGCTACCATGGGGCGTTATAATGATCGGCCCGGATCGGCCGGCAAAACCATATCTCTGGCCGATGTGCGATTGGTGGATGATCACGATCAGCCGGTGAAAATCGGTGAGATCGGAGAAATTACGGTTAAAGGCCCCATGGTTTTTAAAGGATATTGGGGACTGCCAGAAGACAATGCCCATACGTTCCGTGATGGATGGCACCATACCGGCGATTTGGGCCGGTTTGATTCGGATGGCTTTTTATTCTATGCAGGCAGAAAAGCGGAAAAGGAACTCATAAAGCCGGGCGGGGAAAACGTTTACCCGGCCGAGGTGGAAAAGGTAATCCTGCTGCATCCGGCCGTGGCAAAAACGGTCGTTATCGGTGTGCCGGATCCGAAATGGAAAGAAGGAATCAAGGCCATCTGTATTCTTAAGAAAGGTCAAGCTCTCGAATCAAAAGAACTTATCGGGTTTGTCGGCGAAAGGATAGCAAGCTATAAGAAACCACAGTATGTTGAATTTACAGAAGAATTTCCATTGACTAAAGATGGTGTTCCCGACAGGGCGAAGATAAAGGAGCTTTACGGGGGCAATCAGTATTGACAAAATAAATACTTATCTCATATAGTTGTTATCATGTAAAAGATTATGTGAATTTTTGCCGGAAGATATTAATATGATAAGTTGGAGATAAACATGGTAAGAACTGAAATTTCACTCTTTTTGAAAAATGTGCCGGGA
>JAHJJB010000103.1 GCA_018823005.1 Pseudomonadota bacterium
CTTGTTTGGTCTCTGGTTTCTGGTTTCTGGTTTGTGGTTTATGGTTCGTACTTCGAACTCCGATATTCGATGTTCGGTCCTCACGCCTTTCGCCTTTATTTAGTTATAATAATTCCTTTGATCTTATCCTTGCCGAGCCTTGAAAGTACTTTTTCAGCCTCTTTCTTATCTTTGTATTCTCCAATCCTGATCCTGTACCAGGTTCCTTTTCCCGGTATTTCCGACATGGTGATGTATGCAGGATAACCTTTATTAATAAGGGCCTTTACTGTCTTGTCCGCACTTTTCTTGTCTTTTACCGAAGAGGTCTGCACTGTAAATACGGGGCCCGAAACTTTCTCCGGTACCGAAGGCGCAGGAGCTTCAGTTCCCTTTGTTATTACCGGTTCAATAACTGTTTTTTCCGTTATTGCAGGTTCCGGCATTTTGACTGGCTCAGGCATTTTTACCGGCTCCGGTTCTTTTAAAGGGACTTTTTTAATATCCCCTTTATCCATTTTTATGTTCCCGGTAGTATCTTTTGTGCTTTTCAGATCCTCATAAAATTCCAGATTCTGCTTTCCGTCAAGAGAAGTTTGGCCTGCCTGAGTGCTTTCCGCAGTCTTTTTTTCTTCTTTTTCCTTTTCAATGGCAATCTTCAGTTCTTCTTTGAGGTCTTTCTTAATGTTTTCGATATCAAACTTGACAGGGGCGGTTCCTCTGCCCACTAAAATACCAAGCACAAACATCCAGCCGCAGATAAACAATATGCCAAACAACCAGAGCATAGCCTTCTTGCGGGAAAGCTCAATGAATGATTTTTTATCAAATGACTTCTTATCGACAAACGTATTTTTTTCTTTTCCGAATATAAACATTTCACCTACTCGCAACAATAATTATGGTTTCTTAACAAGTGAATTTTATCATACAAGACACAAAGACACGAAGAATTTTCTATTGAAAAAATTTGGTTTTTTCTTTGTGCTCTCAGTGGTCTTTGTGTGATACAGAAAACGCCATTCTTCACATTTTTTCAGGAGCGCTGACACCAAGCAGTTTAAGTCCGTTTCTTATAACCTTTTTTATTGCAAGAACAAGACATAGCCTTCCTTTTGTTACTGCAGGATCATCCGAAAGCACCCTGTGTTTATTATAGTAGCTGTGAAAGGCAGCTGCAAGGTTCATAAGAAAATATGTTATCCGGTGCGGCTCAAGCAGCTCGGCACTGGATCTTACCACATCCGGATATGAAGCAAGAATTTTTAGAATCTGGATCTCTTCGGGCTCTGTTAATACCGAAATAATCTTTTCATCCCAACTGACTTCATCAATTCCATCTTCCAGGCCTTTACGGATTATGCTTGAAATTCTCGCATGAACATACTGAACATAATAAACCGGGTTATCATTTGACTTCTTCTTTGCGATTTCCAGATCAAAGTCAAGATGGCTTTCATAATGGCGGGTTAAAAATATGAATCTGGCCGCGTCTGTTCCAACCTCCTTTATTACATCCTGCAAGGTAACAAATTCGCCGGACCTTGTTGACATGGCAACAGGCGCTCCACCCCGCAGGAGGTTTACAAGCTGAATGAGGATAACATGAAACTGATTCTTTTTCCGGCCCGAAGCCTCAATCGAAGCGCTAAGGCGCTCTATATAACCATGGTGATCAGCCCCCCATACATCGATAACACGCTCAAATCCGCGGTCAAACTTATCTGAATGATAAGCTATGTCTGAAGCAAAATATGTTGTAAGGCCGTTATTTCTTACGACAACACGGTCTTTTTCATCCCCGTATTCTGAAGTCCTGAACCAGAATGCCCCGTCTTTTTCATAAATAATATCCGCATCTTTCAAATTATTGATGACTGATTCAACCTTCCCTGAATCAAAAAGGCTCTGCTCGCTGAACCACCTGTCAAATTTAACACCAAAAAGATCGAGATCCTCCTTTATCCCCTCAAGTATCAGGGCGGCGGCAAAACGCGCGCAAAACATGACGGCTTCATTTTCTGACTCATCAAGGAGAAGGCCCCCTTTATCCTCTTTTATCTTTAAAGCTGTCTCACGTATGTAATCACCCTGATAGCAATCCCCGGGAAATTCGATTTTTTCCCCGAAAAGTTCCAGATAGCGCAAATATACTGAGTTACCGAGGGTTCTTATCTGTCTTCCGGAGTCGTTTATGTAATATTCCCGCTGAACATCATAACTGCAAAAAGAAAGAATGTTTGCGACACTGTCACCCACTGCAGCACCTCTCCCGTGACCGACATGAAGCGGGCCTGTTGGGTTTGCGCTTACAAATTCCACCTGGACTTTCCTGCCGTTTCCTATATCAGAGGAACCGAATCTGTCATCATCCTCATGAATCCTTCGCAAAACAGGAAGCCAGGCCTTCGGATTTACAAAAAAGTTAATAAAACCCGGACCGGCAATTTCAACCTTGTCAAGCGTTCCATCCGCATCTTCTATTTCTTCCTTTATGGCTTCGGCAATTTTTCTGGGAGGCATTTTCTGAACTGAAGCCATGACCAATGCAATGTTGGTTGAGAAATCACCGAAAGTGGCAACCTTTGGCTCTTCTATTTCAACAAAGGGAAACTCTTTTGACTGTAATTTCTCTTTTTCGTAAGCCCTATTTGCCGCAAAAAGAATAATATCGATTAATTTCTGTTTCATATATTAATTGTCAAATCCTTATATATCGTTGGGGAAAAGGGTTCAAGGATTCGAGGAGTCAAGGGTTCGAGTGAAAAAAAGAAGGTCCGCTTGACCCCTGGACCCCTGGAATCCTTGAACCCTGTTTTTAATTCATAGTGTCATTTCATTTCCAAGTCAAGACAGTTTACCCCTTCATTGGAACCGGTTTTGTTGTTGACAGATAATTAATTAATGGATAGATATATAAAAAAAGGCGGGCAGAAGCTCTCCAGGGTAACAAAAGTAACATAAAACAGTTTAATAAAATCAAAACCACGAAGGTAAGATGCTTACCTCTCGTGGTTTTTCTGTTTTATGGGGTAAGAAAATCTGTCTGTTAACCCAAAAAAGGAGATGAGGTGCAATAATGATTTCAAATCTGGTAAAAGCAATTGTAATAATGTTTGTTATGACAGGCACCGCCTTCGGAGCGCATCCCCTGATCACCGATGATACCGGTACAAACGGAAAAGGAAAGTTTCAGATGGAGCTGACCGGTGAATTCTCTTATGACAAAGAAAAATCCGCCGGTGTTACCGTAAAAGAGAAAGGCTACGAGGCAGGTGTTGCTGTTTCCGCCGGAATTCTGGATACGCTCGATTTAGTATTCGGCATTCCGTACCAATGGAACAGGACGGAAGAGGATGGAGCGGTTATCTCTGACACAGATGGAATATCCGATGCCGGCCTGGAATTGAAATGGCGTTTTTTTGAGCAAAACGGCTTGAGTTTCGCGCTTAAGCCCGGCCTAACAATTCCTTCAGGAGATGAAGACAAAGGCCTGGGGTCAGGCAAGCCTGGCTATGGCGCCACTTTTATAGCCACAAAAGAGATTGACCCTTTTACCTTTCATTTGAATTTAGGCTATGCTCATAGTGAATATAAACTTGATGAAGATAAAGACGGCAACAGAAAAGATATATGGCATGTTTCACTGGCAGGCGTTTATAAAGTTTCAGACGATTTGCAGTTGGTTGCCAATATAGGAGTTGAGAAAAATCCTGATAAGGAATCAAGTACGGATCCATCCTTTGCCCTTATCGGCTTTATTTATTCCATTACCCCTGATCTGGATGTGGATTTAGGTTTCAAAGCCGGGCTCTCCGGCACAGAGACCGATGCCGCTTTGATGACAGGCTTAACAATTAGATTTTAGTGCAACACCTTTAAAAAAGTTAAATATTATTTGTAGTTCATCATATCCATATATATATTGATTGAAAGGAGAATTACCATGCACATGGCAGATGCTTTAATATCTCCCGCTGTAGGCGGAACTGTGTGGGCGGCTTCAGCCGGATTGATCGCATATTGCTCAAAAAAAGTCAGGGATGATGTCGACGACATTAAAATCCCTCTCATGGGCGTTGCCGGAGCTTTTATATTCGCAGCCCAGATGATCAATTTTACTATTCCCGGAACAGGATCAAGCGGACACCTGGGCGGAGCAATGATTCTTTCAATTCTGCTCGGCCCTTATGCGGCTTTTCTCACAATGGCATCAATACTTACTGTCCAGGCTCTCTTTTTTGCGGACGGAGGCCTTCTTGCCCTCGGATGCAATATTTTCAACCTCGGTTTTTTTCCGTGCTTTATTGCCTATCCTTTTATATATAAGCTGATCGCGGGTGAGAAACCCACTCAAAACCGCATCCTGCTCGGCGCCACGACAGCTTCCATTCTTGGACTCCAGATGGGTGCCTTCGGCGTCGTTCTTGAAACCCTGTTTTCCGGCATCTCAGAACTGCCTTTCGGAACTTTCGTATTGCTGATGCAACCTATTCATCTTGCCATAGGCATTGTTGAAGGCATAGTAACAGCATCGGTTGTTTCATTTGTATGGAAATCGAGACCGGAACTAATTCAGAAAGCACCCTTGGCATCGCCTGCAAACAGAATTTCTTTTAAATATGTTCTGGCCGGATTTCTTGTCGCGACTGTTCTGACAGGCGGAGTTCTATCCTGGTTTGCTTCATCACATCCGGACGGACTGGAGTGGGCGGTTTTTCACACAACAGGGAAAGAAGAGCTTGAGGCTCCCGGTCACAAAGTTTATTCACTTTTAGAAAAAATCCAGGAGAAAACAGCTTTTCTGCCTGATTACAATTTCAGAACCACAAAAGAGGTTGAGGCCAAAGAACAAGAGGTTGTCATGGATTCAGGAACGACCGTTTCAGGGCTTGTGGGAGGAGCGCTGGTTCTGGTTTTTGCGGCCTTTATCGGGTTTGCCCTGAAAAAGAGAAGCGGAACCGGATCTCACCTATGAGCAGAATAAAGACGGCCTTTCTCGATTTGGGTTACATGGATACCCTCTCAAACAGGGATACTCCTGTGCACAATCTTGATCCAAGGGCAAAACTCCTTACAACCCTGATATTCATTATTACGGTTATTTCATTCGGAAAACATGAAATTTCAGCTCTCGTCCCGTTTTTTATTTTCCCTGCGGCGATAATAAGCATTGGAAACCTTCCGTTCTATTATCTTTTTCGGAAGCTTCTTATAGTCACACCCTTTGCCATAATGATAGGAATATTCAACCCTCTGATTGACCGTGAAATTCTTATGCATATCGGCTCGTTTTCAATTTCAGGGGGCTGGATTTCTTTCGCCTCGATAATGTTGAGATTTGCTCTTACCGCCGGGAGCGTTCTTGTTCTTATAGCATGCACAGGCTTTAATTCAGTCTGTATGGCTCTTGATAAAATGGGCGCTCCCCGGATTTTTGCCGTTCAGCTTCTTTTTTTATACCGCTATATTTTTGTGCTTATCAACGAAGCATCACGTGTGGCAAATGCAAGATCGCTGCGTTCCTTTGACGGAAAAGGGAAGGGGATTAAGGTTTTCAGCTATCTGCTCGGGCATCTGCTGTTACGAACTATAGACAGGGCACAGCGTATTCATCTCGCCATGCTTTGCCGGGGATTTGACGGAGAAATAAAGATCAGGCGCCGTCTGAATATCGGCACTAAGGAAGTTCTTTATACTCTGACATGGTCGGCCTTTTTTATACTTATGCGCATCTATAACGTCTCTCAACTGGCCGGAAAATTTTTAACGGAGTTTTTTCTATGAGCCACCATATAGTAGAAGTAAAAAATCTTAAATTTGCATATCCTGACGGAACTCCCGCTCTTCAGGATGTTTCCTTCAGAATAACCCACGGTGAATAAGTAGCCGTTATCGGGGAAAACGGAGCAGGGAAGTCGACGCTTCTACTTCACCTTAACGGCTATCTCATGTCCGGAAACGGCGTTATACGGATAGGCGATTATCCTTTGACAAAAGATACGTTGAAAGAGATAAGGCGGACCGTAGGAATGGTTTTCCAGGATCCGGATGATCAGCTTTTCATGCCTACCGTATATGACGATGTCGCCTTCGGACCCCTTAATCTGTCACTCCCGCCCGAAGAGGTTGACGATAGAGTAAACAATGCTCTTTCAACGGTTGGGGCATTGCATTTAAAATCCCGCCCCCCATACAGACTTTCAGGAGGAGAGAAAAGGTCGGTATCCATTGCGACAGTTCTTGCCATGTCACCCGATATTCTTGTAATGGATGAACCTACGTCAAATCTTGATCCAAGGGCAAGACGCAAACTCATAGAACTTCTCAAAACATTTAAACATACAAAAATAATCGCAACCCATGATCTTGATATGGTTATGGACCTTTGCGAAAGGACAATCGTTATTCATAAGGGACAGGTTATGGCCGATGGCCCCACGGTTGAAATATTCATGAATCAGGAGCTATTAGCAGAAAGTCATCTCGAAAAACCTCTTCGCATGCAGGGCTGTCCGGTATGTGGTAAAAAATAGGTCTCTGGTTACCGGTTGACCGGTCTTCCTTTTACTGATGACTGATTCCTTATCACTTTTCACTGTTCACTGATAACTATGCCAGTTCTGCTGTTTTGCAAAAATTAAGAAATATATCCTGGTGGCGCATTAGATTGAGCTGTCTTGTATAAATCACATAAAAATCTCTTTCAACCACCCAGCCTGAAACAGGTATTTCAATAAGAAGTCTTTGCTTCAACTCCCGCCTTATAGCATGAATTGAAATAAAAGAAACGCCCAGTCCGGCTATGATAGCCTCCTTGATTGCTTCGGAGCTGCCCAGCTCGGCAACAATATTCAGCCGGAAATCTGAACCGGCATTTTCTTTCAGATAATTTTCAAGGATCTCTCTTGTTCCTGATCCTTTTTCTCTTATCACAAATGGTTCATCCATCAGTTCATTTGCAGTGATACAGCTTCTTTCACTCCAGCGATGTGTTCCGGAAACGGCAATGACAAGCCTGTCTTTCCATATGGGCTCTGCATTAATTTTTCTGCTTAACGGCTTTTTCCCGATAAATCCTATTTCCGCATGTTTATTAAGCACCATGTCGAGAGCCTCTTCACTGTTTACCGTTTTTATATAAACCTTTATTTTTGGATACTTTTTATTAAAGTCGCCCAGAATATAAGGAAGGATATAATTTGCTGGAATGGTGCTTGCTATAAGATCAATGGTCCCGCTGTCTTTTTCCATTGATTTTAAGATTTTTTCCTTAACCCCTTCTCTTAACCCCAGAATTTTCTGAGCATATTCATATAGAAATCTGCCCTGCAGTGTCAGGGTAACGCCTGTGTTTTGGCGGTTTATGACTTTAACACCGACGGCATCTTCCAGATTTTTAATATGCTTGGTCAGGGAGGGCTGGGTTAAAAACATCTTACGGGCTGCGCGGCTGAAGCTTCTTTCCGCAACAAGATGAATAAGGGCTTCCAACTGCTGTATCGTAATATTTTTAAATCCGTCATAGCTCATAAGTCAGACAACTATTATAAATTATATTAATAATCAAGTCATTATTATAACTTTTATGAATTTGACATATTCTATTATTACATTTAATGGGTAGCTGGCTTTTGATTTCGATTATCGACTTTATTAAAATTCAAAGCTCTCAAGGAGGATCCAATGAAATACGGTGCAAGAAACAAGTTCGGTGCAAAGGTAAAATCCATAAAAAGTGATGAAATCATGTCCCTGGTGAAATTTGATATCACCCATCCTGCGGAAATGGCATCAGTGCTCACGACAGAATCTGTTAAAGAGCTGGATCTCAAAAAAGGAGACCAGGTCCAACTAATTATCAAGGCAATTCATGTATTGCCGGTCAGGGAGTAATCCCGGCTTTTAAGAAAAAAGTGCAGCAAACAATGAAAGAGGACAAATATGCAAACTATTGATGCCAGGGGGCTTTCCTGCCCCGGCCCTGTTATAGCCACAAAAGATATTATAGAAAAAGAACATCCGCCCGTTCTTAATGTTACTGTGGACAATAAAGCTGCGAGTGAGAATGTCCGGTTGTTTTTTGAGTCCAGAAATTACGGGGTTTCAATCCGCCATGAAGGAAATGACTTCCATGTAACCGGCAAACAGAGAGGTGAGCTTCCTGATGAAGCAACTGTATGTGCGCAGTTCAAAACTGATCTTAAAAAAATCATGGTGATGATCACTTCAAACCGGATGGGGCATGGGGATGATGAACTTGGGGAGAAACTAATGGTCAGTTTTCTGAAGACCTTAAAAGAAATGGGCCCCGAACTATGGCGGCTGGTCTTTGTTAACAACGGTGTAAAACTTACCATTGAAGGCGCCGAAGTTCTGCCCGTTCTTAAAGAAACGGAAAACAGCGGAATCAAGATTCTGGTTTGCGGAACCTGCCTGACTCATTTTAATCTTCTGGATAAAAAAATGGTGGGCGAAACAACCAACATGCTGGATATTGTGACCGCCATGCAGTTGGCTGATAAAGTAATTAATATATGAACACGAGCCTCTTCGATTGGATATACAAATTATCGCGCTGGGGTCTCGGGGGAATTTTTATATATGCCGGCTGTATTAAACTGCTGGAACCCGAAACATTTGCCGTTCTGATAGATGCTTACGGAATCATACCCGAAAATCTGCTCATGCCCGTGGCCGTCGCTCTGCCTGCCCTGGAGTTAGCCGCCGGAATAGGACTGCTTTTCGACATCAAAGGAAGTCTTTCAATGATTTCCGGTTTGCTGGGTCTGTTTATTGCCATCCTTGGCTATGGCATTTGGTTGGGGCTGGATGTAGATTGCGGATGCTTTGGCCCGGAGGAGCCTGAAGCCAAAGCATTTCACGGCCTAAGGATGACTCTTTATCGCGATCTGGTTATGCTTACAATAATCTCTTTTATATTTGGATGGCGTCGATACCGCGCCATCAAACCGGTACAGATAACACTGTTAATCAAAAACTTATGGGGAAAAAGGAGAAGGAAAGATGCGTTTGTTTAAATTGATGCTGAAGCTGATGGTTGTGTCTATTTTTGTGGTTGGGTTTGCCGGTCCGGCAATGGCCTTCCTCGACAATAAATTCGAAAAGGAATTGGAAACGGAAGCTGTTGCTGTCAAACTCGTGCGGGATGTCCAAAGGGGCGGTTATGATCTGGTAACTACTCACGATCTCAAAAAATGGATCGACAGCAAAAAAGATATGATTATCGTGGACACCATGCCTTACGAAGACAGCTACAAAAAAGAGCATGTACCCGGAGCGGTTCAGTTTCTGTTCCCAATACCTGACATGAACCAGTGGGATACCAAGGAAACCGGAGGCAAAACCGAGGAGGATTTTGTTAAACTTCTTGGTAACGACAAAAACAAACTAATCGTTATTTACTGCGGCTTTGTCAAATGCACCCGCAGCCACAACGGCGCATCATGGGCAGTCAAACTCGGCTATAAGAATGTTTACCGGTACACCGGAGGAGTTTTTGGGTGGAAAGGAGCAAAATATCCGCTGGAAAAAGTTGAATAAAAAATGAAGGCATGTTCTATTCCAGACAGAGAAGCTGGAACTACTCAAACAGAAGCTTTAATAGCACAAATCAAGGAGCGTGCTCGAAATCTGTTTGAGACCCGACAAATGCTTTGCACCGAAGCGGTTGTGGTGACTCTCAACAATTCACTGGGTGGCGGACTTACTGATGCCCAGGCTGTCGCCATGGCCGCCCCCTTTTGCATGGGGCTGGGGGAAAGCGGATGTTTATGCGGCGCTTTGAGCGGTGCGGTAATGGCTACCGGGCTGTTTTTAGGAAAAGACAGCCCTTACCGCAACCGCTCGGATATGCGTGACAGCGCCCGTCAGTTACACGATGCGTTTAAAACATCAAACGGTGCAACCTGCTGCAGGGTGCTGACCAAAAAAGTTAAGCATGATAAAAAGGATCATCTCCGGCAGTGCGCCAATCTGACGGCTGAAGCTGCCGAAATGGCGGCAAGGCTGATCCTGCAAAAACGGCCCGAGTTGATCGATAGTCTAAACAAGGGTTTTATCGTCAAACGTGAAACCAGAATCGGAGGTGCACTTTTGCGCCTGTTTTATTATTTCACTTCTTCGTAAAAAGCCGTCAAATGCAATAAGTATAAAATCATAGCCCTTAAATGGTAGCGTTTCAGATAACCGATTACTGATCACTTATCACTGATTTCTTCGTCCCTGTTCCTGCCTTCAGAGTCCGCAACTTTTCAACGCCTGTGTTACGTTTTTTTTGTTGGATGATAACAGGTTGCCGATATATTTTTCGTCCTTATACGCTAATTCCAAAAAAAAATTACTTGATTCGTTAACCCGGAAACTGTTAGAGAGCCATCTTCGTAATCGGTCAGCATTGATAGGCAGATTATATTCAAGACGGTAAAGGGAGAAAATCAATGATAAAATCCATAGGTGTCGCCACCTCGGAGAAAACAAATATTTATTTACTGGCCGGATTTCTCGGGTCGGGAAAGACAACCTTGTTAAACAGAATTCTTTCATGGGAAACAGATCTTTCCGACACCGTTGTTCTGGTCAACGAATTTGGTAAGATCGGCATCGACGGAGCTATAATCAGGAGCAAAAGCGGCGGCCGGGATGTCATAGAACTGACCAGCGGGTGCATCTGCTGTACATTAACTGATGAACTTATAGACTCACTTGTCGATATTTGGAAAAGATTCAGACCAAAAAAAATACTGCTTGAAGCAACCGGTGTTGCCGAACCCGAATCGATAATTGAAATCATAAGATCTAAACCCCTGCGCGATTTGATGAGAATAGAAAAAACAATTACGGTCCTGGGTATCCGCTATTGGATCGGGCGGGAGGCCTATGGTCCGTTTTTCATGAGCCAGGTCGAACAGGCTGATCTTATAATGTTGAACAAGATAGATACAGTTCCTAAAGACCGGCTGCAAGAGGCTGTCTCAGACCTGCAGGCTGCAGTTCCCAATTGCACGATCGTTCCGACACTGCATTGCGCCGTAGACCCTGAAATAATATGGAACAGGTCATCAAACATACGACTGGGCAATTTCTATGCATCTCTGCCGTCTTCCGCAATTGATCTTACGACAGACAAAGGCAAGGCTTCCGATAAGGATAAAATAACATACAGTACTTTTGACTTTGTCTCGGAACGTCCTATAGATGAAGCAAGTTTCGACGGCTTTCTGAAAAACCTGCCATGGCAGCTTTTCAGAATCAAGGGGCCGGTTAAGTTTCAAAATCAAGTCAAGCTGCTGAACTATGTCTCCGGTCAAATCGATTGGCAGGAATGGAAAGAACCTGACCATACCCGGCTTGCTCTTATCGGATGGGATATCAACACGGATGAAATCCGCAGAAAACTTGAGGAATGTGTGGCAGAGTAGGAGAAAAATATCTCAATATATTTAAATCACTATTATAATAGCGATTCATTATGGCAAATTTCTTCAATACCGCTGGTTCTTTAAACCTTTTTCATTTTTTCCCGCATCTGGTTGCAGGCATCTTCAATATGCAGTCTGAGCACTGTTTCGCATTCGGGAGACCGATTTTTTAAAAGCCTCATGATCTCAAGGTGCTCATCCATGGATTTCCAATAGAATGAACTGGTTTTACCCAAAATTGATTGGCCCATGCGCATGGTATTTCGAATGCTGTTGAAGAAAGAATACATTCTTTCATTTTGACAATGTCTGATGTAATAGGCATGGAATTCCAGTGACAGTGCAAAATAGCTGGGAATATCTTTGCTCGAAATTGAATTCTTCATCTGAGCGATGATATTCTCCATCTCTTCAAAATGCTGCTCCGTTGCAATCCGTACGAATTTTCGCACGCAGTATAGCTCGATAAGTACCCGCAGTTCATAGATCTCTTCTATATCTTTATTGTCGATCAGCGGAACGATAACGCCTTTATTAGGCCTGAATTCAGCCAGGCCTTCAGCATTTAATTTATGAAGAGCCTCTCTGACCGGTGTCCGGCTGACATCAAGCCACGAACAGATTTCGGTTTCTATTAACCTGTCTCCCGGCAGGTATTTCCCGTTAAAGAGGGCATTACGGATGTGATCGGCAATTTGATCTGCGGTGGTTTTAATTTGCATAAGAATCTCCATTAGGTTCCATAGCCTGTGATCAAGAAGGTTATCATAATTGTATACAATTTAATATTGTTTATGTCTTATATCGTTTAGAGGCTATCGTCCATAGAAAATCGCTTTTTGCTCAATAATTTATTAAATAATACTTGACAGGCTCGAACGCTTTATATACGAATACATGCATAATGTATACATTATTTATTGTCAATAAATATCCCATTCCTTACATAAAGCAAAGGGACGCTATTCTCGGAAATGAAACTATTTGTTGCGTTGTTGGAAAAACTCTTCGGCGGAAGCAGGGAAATCGGAGCTTTTTCTCGAAAGGTTTACGGAAATCTTCAGTCTTTTCGATTTCTCCCTGCTCTCTTTTCCTGAAAAGAAAGAAATGTAAAATTGGCCCCGTAAAATACTGCGTAAGTGATTAACCCAAAAACATGAAAAGGGAGTTTTCAATGTTAGGAATAGAAGGATTATCAACGGCAAATCTGGTGACAATAGTTATATCAATGTTTGTCATCGCGGGAATATTTTCTACTTTGGGAAGAGGCGGTGGAGAATTTTACCTACCGATTTTGATTTCTTTTCTTGCGATACCCTACTTTGACATTGCGACCGTCAGTTTGTTTGCGATTTTTCTTCAAGCTGCGGGAATGCTTTTAATATATGGGTCAAAACATAAATTAGTTGATTGGCCGCTGGCCATTTCTCTGGCTGTAATTGTAGGGATCTTCGCTTTCATAGGTGGGTATCTTTCCTTTGGAATTAAAGCCTCATATCTCAAAGGTACCTTTGCCTTTCTACTATTGATATCCGCTTATCTTATGTGGAAAGGGAAAGGAGTACAGGGGAAGGCCGGAAAATTCGGCGTCTGGCACAGAACAATGACAACTCCGGAGGGAAAAATCGAATATGAGATGAACTTTCTTCTGATTATCGTTCCGACCGCAATAATCGCTTTCATTGCAGGAGCTGTGGGAATATCAGGATGCGGAATGATAATCCCGGTCTGTGTTATATTAGGTGCTGTGCCGCTCCGCATAGCTATTGGATCTAATTCGCTTCTTCTTTTAACCTCTACTGGAACTTCTTTTTTAGGACATGCACTGCGGGGACAGACACCCTGGAAACTGGCTCTTATCCTTGCTTTGGCGACGCTATGCGGTGGACTGATAGGTTCAAGGATGCATGTTAAATTCAATGAAAAAGCAATCAAATATGCGTTTATCGCGATTTTAATCATAGCTTCCCTTTGGATGTTCTATAAGATCTATGCGAAATAACTGAAACCCAGAATAAAGGAGAATATTATCATGGAAAAGCTTACAAAAAAGGAAAGAGTCCAGCGCGTATTTGAATTAAAAGAGCCTGACTGTGTACCCGTTTTTCCGAGAAACCAGGCGCAAATGATTTACGCGATGGGATGGAAGCTGAGCGATGTTTCCGGCCAGGATTGGTACAATGCTGAAAAATCTGCTTTGGCTTCATTGTGGTGCGTAGAAAACATAGACTACGACGTGGCTTATGGGTGCTATTATGACATGGGATTTGGTGTTCCACTTCTTGGCGGAACGCTTAATATTCCTGACAAATTCGGCATGAGCGTTCAATGCGTAAAACACCCGGTTGAGACCAAAGAGGATTGGAATAAA
>JAHJJB010000104.1 GCA_018823005.1 Pseudomonadota bacterium
AAGCCGTCAGTAAAAAGTTTCATATGGTCCATTTACTGGTTATTGATGACAGCCTCAAAGTGCTCGGTTCCTCAATCGAATTACCGGAAGAAAAGCTTCGTCTTCATACACTGCCGAAAAACGACGCAGAGATCGTCATGCAGAAATTAGGGGATGAGCGCGTCCGAACACATTCTTTGTACTTTCCTTTCTGGCAATGGCACGTAGTGAGCTGCATGTACGAAAAAGATTATTTGATACCAGTTTTATTGGCGAAAAGGCTGATCTATCTTGGAACTTTCGGTGTTTCTATTGTTGTGGTGTTTGCTCTTTTCATAGTGTTCAACTGGCTGGTTACGATTCCACTGCAAAGAATTATTGATGCAACCGGTGGTGCCGCTAAGGGCCGACTGGAAAAAATTGAGGTCAAGCGAAACGATGAAATCGGACAGGTATCAATTGCCTATAATTCCATGGCTGAAAGCATTAATACAATTATGTCCGAATTACGGGAATCCGAAAACAAGTTTCGAAAATTTGCAGATCAGTCACTAGTCGGCATCAATCTCATCCAGGATGGCGTTTTCAAATATGTAAACCCGAAATTTGCTGATATTTTCGGATATACCGTTGAAGAATGCCTGGACAACATGAATTTTAAGGAACTCATATATCCGGGTGACCTTGCTATAGTCGAAGAAAATGTAAACAGGCGAATGTCAGGAGAATTGGAAAATGTTCGGTACGAATTCAGAGGAATAAAGAAAACCGGAGAAATAATCCATGTCGAAATTTTCGGTTCCTCATCTATTTATAACGGAAAGCCTGCAGTCACGGCAACCATATTGGATATCACCGAACGCAAAACGGCCGAAGAAGCCCTGCGCATGAGTGAAGATCAAATCCGTCTTCTGCTCAATTCCACAGTCGAAGCGATATACGGTGTCGATCTGAAGGGCAACTGCACATTCTGCAACAACGGGTGCCTCCGCATGCTCGGATATAAAAGCCCTGACGAGTTGATCGGAAGGAACATGCATAGGCTGATTCACTACAAGCACAATGACGGAACACCCTACCACGAGGATGAATGCCGGATGCTCCTGACAATCCGGAAAGGAGAAACTGCTCACGCTGATGACGAAGTGCTCTGGAGGGCCAACGACACATGTTTTCCAGCCGAATACTGGTCTTATCCGCAACACAGGAACGGGATTCTTATAGGTGCAGTGGTGACTTTTCTCGACATCACTGAACGGAGACGCGCGGATGAAAAGATCCGGAAGCTTGCTATAACCGACACAATGACTGGATTATACAACAGAAGAGGTTTCATTGCCCTTGCCGAACAGCAGATAAAAAATGCAAACAGACTCTTTAATACCCTCGTACTTTTTTTCATAGACGTTGACGGCCTGAAAACCGTTAACGACACCATGGGACATGAGGAAGGCGACAGGCTTCTGATCAATGCAGCAAAAATATTAAAACAGACGTTCAGGGAGTCCGACATCATTGCCCGCGTCGGCGGAGACGAATTTGCCGTCCTTGCAGACAATAAAGAAAGAACCACGCAAATAGTTCTGAACCGTTTTTCAGAAAGAATCCGCATTCACAATGCTCAGCCTGACCGGTTGTATGATATTTCCATGAGCATCGGAACTACCATCTATGATCCGGCAATCCCATGTCCTCTGGATGACCTTATATCGCGGGCTGATCAAAAAATGTATGAGCAGAAAAAAGAAAGATCCAACCGGGTAAATAACTGCCGAGAGAATGACCTATCCGCCATTCCATCCTTGAAAGTAATAAAAGGGCATAAATAAGATGAAAGTGTATAACAGAAGCAAGAGAAGACAGGAGCCAGAAGAATCATGGTGTTTTTCTTCTGTATTCTGACTTCTTTATTCTCATATAAATTGAGTGAAAAAAGAAATTAAATGGCAAGGTATAATACAGGGAAACAATCTGTTCGGATAGCAGGAGGTTTTTTATTAATTCTTATCCTTTCGGGTTGCGCAGGCTGCGGTACGCTTTTTGAACAGCCCGGGTTAAAAATACACAGTATTCATATAAAAAAGATAAGAAACCTCGAAGCTTTTTTCCGTGTAGATATTGAAGTATACAATCCCAACCTTGTATCTTTTGAAATAAAAAATATTGAATGTGAAGTTGAAATGGAAGGAAAGCCCGTCGCTTCAGTAGCCTATGAAGTAAACGCGCTTATTCCGTCACGCACTGCCGTTATAGTACCCTTTGAAGTTCAATCGACCTCTTTCGACATGATAGCAACACTTCTTAACATATTAAAATCAAATCGAAAAACCGAAATTAAAAAAATCGAATACAAAATCAACGGGAAAATAAACCTTAGCAGTCCCTTTTATGCTCCTTCATCTATTGCTTTCAGGTCCGAAGGCAATTTACTCGAAAAACTGGGGATTTTAAAGCAACAATAAAGATTGACGGACTCGTAAAAAGCCGTTCTCACACAAAAATCACGGAGAGCACAAAGATAAATCTATAGTAAATGTCATAAATATGTTCCGTTTGGGTATGGGTGCGTATGCGAACCGCAGGAATAATGACCTGCCCTTCGTCAACGGCGGCATATCCGCATC
>JAHJJB010000105.1 GCA_018823005.1 Pseudomonadota bacterium
AGGCATTAAGCCTGTTTTCAAGCTTGTCGACACTTGCGCCGCCGAATTCAGGGCGGCAACCCCTTATTACTATTCCACTTACGAGGAGGAGAACGAAGCGAGGGTTTCAGATAAGAAAAAGGTTATGATTTTAGGCGGAGGTCCGAACAGGATAGGCCAGGGAATTGAATTTGATTACTGCTGCGTTCAGGCTTCATTCGGCATACGGGAAGAGGGACTTGAGAGCATCATGGTCAACAGCAACCCTGAAACGGTGAGCACCGACTATGATACTTCGGATAAGCTCTATTTCGAACCTCTGACAAAAGAGGATGTTTTGAATATCGTCGAAACTGAAAGGCCGTTCGGCGTTATCGTCCAGTTCGGGGGGCAGACTCCTCTTAATCTTTCAACGCCTCTCTTTCAAGCGGGAGTCCCGATTCTCGGCACCCAGCCCGATAGCATAGACAGGGCGGAGGACAGGGAGCTTTTCCAGGCCATGTTGAAGAAGCTCAACCTTGTTCAGCCCGAAAACGGCACCGCGTTAAATATTGAAGAAGCGGTTGCTGTTGCCGAATCGATCGGATATCCTGTAATTGTCCGGCCATCTTATGTTCTTGGCGGAAGAGCCATGAAAATAGTTTATAACAGGAAGGATCTTGAAAATTTTACCAGGATTGCAATCGAAGCATCGCCTGAACATCCCGTGTTGATTGACAAATTTCTGGAAGATGCAATCGAGGTAGATGCCGATGCCATATCGGACGGGAAAACAACCATCATATGCGGAATAATGGAGCATATAGAGGCGGCAGGAGTCCATTCGGGCGATTCGGCATGCGTCCTTCCCCCGCACAGCATAAGTTCTGCAATAATTGATGAAATTGCAGTTGCCACAAAGGCCATGGCATCGGAGTTGAAAGTTGTGGGTCTCATGAACGTACAGTATGCAATCAAGGGCGACCGGCTATACGTACTTGAAGTTAACCCCAGGGCATCGAGAACAATCCCGTTTGTCAGCAAGGCAACCGGAATCCCGTTTGCAAATCTTGCCACGAAGGTGATGCTGGGGCGAACCCTTTCCGAAGTCGGCCTTTTTACCGAAACAGTTCCAACCCATGTTTCAATAAAAGAGGTTGTTCTCCCGTTTAACAGGTTTCCGGATGTTGACACGCTCCTTGGCCCTGAAATGAAATCGACGGGAGAGGTTATGGGAATAGATTCAACTTTCGGACTTGCCTTTGCAAAAGCTCAGCTTGGAGCAGGGCAAAAGATACCGGCGGGAGGAGATGTTTTTATAAGCGTGATGGATTCGGATAAAAAATCCGTCCTCCCTGTTGCGGCAAAGTTCCGTGAAATGGGATTCAAGATAACGGCGACAAAGGGAACTTCCGTTTTTCTCACGGAGCATGGAATTTCAAATGAAATGATAAACAAAGTTTCGATGGGACGCCCCCATGTAGTCGATGCAATAAAAAATAAAAGACTTCATCTAATAATAAATACGGGAACAGGAGCCGAACCGATGCGGGACGGTTATGAAATCCGCCGTGCAGGGATAAAATATAATATTCCCTGTATTACAACGATTTCCGGGGCAATGGCAATCTGCAGGGGCATTGAAGCTTTAAGGGGAAAAAAGCTTTCTGTCAAATCGATCCAGGAATACAATGACGGAATATAGGCTCTTGGTCAGGGTACAGGATTTAGGGGTCAGGTGTCAGGGGTAAGAGGGCAGGGGCCTGAAATAGAATATAGAAATTCGTACATCGAAGGATACACTGCGAAGTGCTGATAATAAGGGGACAGAGGTAAGTGAAATATGCATATTGATGGAAATGAGTCTTTTTCAGATGAAAAGCCCCGGGAGTCGTGCGGATTAATCGGAATTTCCGGCCATCCCGAATCTGCAAGGATTTGCTATTTCGGTCTCTATGCTCTCCAGCACAGAGGTCAGGAGAGCGCCGGTATAGCAGTTGTACGTGATAAAGCTATAGCAGAGCACAAGGGCATGGGACTTGTTCCCGAAGTCTTTGATAATGCCAGCCTTGAAAAACTGAATGGATTATGCGCCATAGGGCATGTCAGATATTCAACAACCGGAAGCTCGATTCTTACCAATGCCCAGCCCATGGTTATTTATCACAAGCACAGATCATTTGCCGTTGCACATAACGGGAACCTTGTAAATGCCTACTCTCTTAAAAGCGAACTGGAAGAGTCAGGCGCGATTTTCCAGACAACCATGGATAGCGAGGTTTTTCTGCATCTTTTTGTAAGGAACCTGAAACAAGGACTCGAACAGGCCCTGGTTGAAACTGTGAAGAGATTAAAAGGGGCTTTCTCTTTTGTTTTTTTGACAAGTGAAGGGGAAGTGATAGGGATCAAGGATCCATACGGGTTTCGCCCCCTTTGCCTTGGAAAATTGAACGGGAACTATATACTGGCGTCCGAAACATGCGCCCTTGATCTCGTTGAGGCAGAGTTTGTCAGGGAGCTTGAGCCGGGCGAAATTGTGATAATCAGCAAGGATGGTCTCAAAAGCATTAAAGCAGAAACAGCCTGCCGGAGAGCATTTTGCATATTTGAATTTATTTATTTTGCAAGACCCGACAGCACAATTTACGGGAAGAATGTTTATAAGATAAGAAAAGCCCATGGCCGCTGTCTTGCAAAGGAAGCTCCTGCTAAAGCTGACCTGGTAATGCCCTTTCCCGATTCGGGAACTTATGCCGCCCTAGGTTTCTCGGAAGAATCGGGTATTCCTTTTGAGATGGGAATGATACGGAATCATTATATCGGAAGGACTTTCATTCAGCCTACCCAGAGCATGCGCGATTTCGGAGTAAGGGTTAAATTGAACCCTGTAAAGGAAATACTTAAAGGAAAAGACATAATAATTATTGAGGACTCTATAATAAGAGGAACAACTATAAAAACAAGGGTTAAATCGCTGCGGGAACTGGGCGTAAAAAAAATTCATATGAGGGTAAGCGGTCCTCCCCACAGGTTTCCGTGCCACTACGGAATTGATTTTTCCACAAGAGGAGAGCTTATCGCCGCAACAAAATCGGTTTCTGAACTAAAAGATATTCTTGGACTTGACTCCCTCCATTACCTTAGTATCGGCGGCCTGCTTAAGTCAACAGGCATAGAAAACCCCGAAGAGAACTTTTGCAAAGCCTGCTTTGACGGGTGTTATCCGGTACAATTCGATGAAGACCTCTCAAAAGACTGCATGGAAAGATTGTAATTCCGGCTTTAAAGACGTGTTTATTACAATACAGTGGAGTTTTTTAATATAATATTGTATAATATACTTGAAGTACCCTGTTGCCTGTTGAAGAGCGTTTCAAAAACTGCCGACTTAGTTAAGCAAGGAGAAATTATGATTGAATCAAAATATCTTCAGGATAATATGCAAAATATTCAAAAGCTTATGAATATTCCCACTCTGAAGCATTTCGAAATAAAAAGTCTTGGCAGGCTTCTCAAGCTAAGCAAAATAAGGGAATATGAAGACGGGGAAGCTATTATTAAAGAAGGAGATAACGATCCGTGGCTCTATTTTCTTCTTGCGGGAGAAATATCAGTTAAAAAAGAGAATATAGAAATTGCTTCTATCGACAAAAAGGGAGAAATCTTCGGGGAGATGAGGATAATCGACAGC
>JAHJJB010000012.1 GCA_018823005.1 Pseudomonadota bacterium
ATATATTTTTTTATGAACAACAATTTATTCTGATCGCAGAGATGTGATTGTGTCGGTTTTTTTTACAAGGTGGAAAAGGTTGTTATGTAAATTAATCTTTGTCTTCAATTATCTTCTTTAACGAGAGTCTCGAATTTGAGTCTGTATTTTTCAATCTTCGAGTGGATTGTCGGGCGGGAAAGGCCGAGGAGCTTGGCGGCTCTGGAGCGGTTTCCCTCGCATATATTCAAGGCTTCACTTATTATTAAGCTAGCGATGCTGTCCATGCAGGAATCAAAAAGATTTTCCCCTGAGCGGGTTGTCAATTCCTTCCTTAACCATTGCCGTAATGGCGCATCACCGTTATCGTCCGTGGAATCGACGGTATGTGCTTTTTCATTTTTAATCTGGGCGATCTCTTCAGGGGAAAGAGGGGCACCGCGGTTGAATATGAGGGCTTTTTGAATGGTATTCGCAAGTTCTCTTACATTTCCCGGCCATGGATGCTTTGAGAATATGGCTTTGGCTTCACCTGTTATTCCCGGATTACTAATCCCTTTTTCCGCAGAAAACCTGGAAAGAAAATAATCAGTCAAAACAGGTATATCGCTTTGCCTTTCTCTTAAAGGAGGAAGCCGGATGGTCACAACTTTAAGACGATAGTATAGATCTTCCCTGAATCTTCCGGCGGATATTGCTTCTTCAAGATCCCTGTTTGTAGCAGCTATTATACGGACATCAGTCCCTATTTTTTCACGTCCGCCCAGGCGTTCTATGCTTTTTTCCTGCAAAAGCCTTAATATTTTAGCCTGAAGATTTATGGGCATATCTCCGATTTCATCAAGAAATACGGTTCCCTCATGAGCCTGCTCAATCTTTCCGACTCTGCGGTGAGCTGCCCCGGTGAAGGCTCCTTTTTCATAACCAAACAGTTCGCTTTCTAGAAGAGTTTCCGGAATAGCCACGCAGTTTATAACAAGAAAAGGCTTATCTGCCCTTACGCTGTGCTGATAAATCGCCCTTGCCACAAGTTCTTTACCGGTTCCGGATTCGCCGCGGATAAGAACAGTAGCGTCGGTCGGAGATACTCTCCCGATAGCCTTGTAGATTTCCTGCATCTCTGTGCTTTTGCCAACAATTGCATCTCTTGAGAACTCCTCAGGAATTGTATCCATGTCCACAGGAGAACGCATAAAACGGCTTGCGTTAAGAGCCAGCTTGATAAGTTCCAGCATACCCGGAATATCAAAGGGTTTGAGTATGTAGTCAAATGCCCCAAGTTTTGTGGTTTCTATAGCGGTTTCGGTAGTTCCATATGCGGTCATTATTATTACAGGAAGTTTGGGTTCAATTCCGTGTATTTTCTTAAATGTCTCGAGTCCGTTCATCCCGGGAAGCCGCATATCCAAAATTACAAGATCCAAAGGTTCGTTATTAACAATTTTTAGCCCTGCTTCACCAGATGCAGCACTTTCAACCTTGTAACCTTCTTCGGCTAAAAGCTTTTTGAAGCTGTTTCTAAGCTGATCGTCGTCGTCAATGATGAGAATCGAGTTCAAGCCGACTTTTCCTTATTGTTTTTATCATTTGAAGGAAGAGTTATTATGAATGTTGTGCCTTCCCCTTCTTTTGATTTGATATCGATGAGTCCATTGTGTTCTTCTATAATACGGGCAACAATACTAAGCCCCAGGCCCGTTCCTTCTTCTTTGGTTGTGAAAAAAGGCTCCATAACTTTGCTTATCAGGGATTCCGGTATTCCGGGCCCATTGTCGCTTATTTCAAGGATTACTGCTCTTCCGATATGCGTATCGGTTGCCTCTTCTTCCTTTATGGTGATAAATCCGCCTCTTACCATTGCTTCGCAGGCATTAACAATCAGGTTTACGAGGACCTCTTTTAACTGTTCGGGATCGGCGCTTATTTCAGAAAGAGGTTTATCGCGAACTACGTCGACAGTGACATCATATGATTTCAGACGATGCACAAGAAGCTGAAGGGCAAGATCAACAACAACCGAAGGGCTTATTCTCTGCATCTTCAGCTTGGGCGGTCTTGAAAACTCCAGGAAATTCTGAACTATTGTATCAATATGCTTTATCTCTTCCGATATGACATTTATGTCATCCTTTTGGGTTTCAGCCATATTTTGAGAACGCCCGAGAGAAAAAAGGCGCATTTTGACAGATGTGAAGGGATTTCTTATGCTGTGAGCCATACCGGCGGCGAGTTTTCCAACAAGCGCCATTTTTTCTGCCTGCTGGAGATGTTCGCGGCTTTTTTCGAGCTCTGTATGTGTATAATCGACATCATATATTAACCCTCTTACACTCTCGGCAAGCGTCTTTATTTCATCTTTTGTATAATCTGAAGCATCTGTTGTGCCTGATGCAACTTCACGATCCATTTCAACTATCAGACGGTGGACAGGCCTGAGAATGTTGTTAACAAAGACAAAAGCCATCACTATAACAAGAACGATTATAGCAAGGAGACCTGTTATGGAAAAAAAACGGAGGTTAACAGCCTCGTTATGGCTTTCCCCCTTGGCCTGGATTATTCTGTTTTTGTGGAGATCTTTGTATTCATTACAAAGCGTGAGAATTGCAGAAAACCGTTTCCGGACTTCCTTGTGAAGCTTTGCACCTTTTTCATGCTCGCCGCCTTTATAATAAGCGATAACCTTGTCTTTTAATTCAATATAAACATTGTATTCTTTTTCGATACTGTTAACTATTTTCTTCTGGGATTCTTCTTCTGATAGTTCTATAGTATCTTTGAGCCTTTGCTTGAAGATCTGCCTGTATTCCCCGAGTTGCCGGAGCCAGTCCGGATCCCTGTCAAGAAAATAGTATGTGACAAAGCCTTTCTGATTGACGAGAGCAGATTCAAGCGCCTCGGCGGACTGAAACGCTGCAATATCTTTTTCAATCAGATGATTTAAAACACCCTCGATTTTAAAAGTATACCAGAACATCACGCCTGCGCCCAAAAGGGTAACAAAAACGAAACTGGTTAAAATGAGGTAAATTTTTAAACGAAGGCTTATAAGATTTTTCATTTGCCGATGCTATACTACAAATTATTGAATCAGGCAATTTGTTTCAGCAACTATTTGTTATGTTGACAAAACAGGTTGCTGTGCTACGATGTGAGATATAAAAAAGGAGAATAAAAGCCGGAGAGAATAAAGAGTAAGGAAATAATTTTCTGGTCGGGGCGAGAGGATTTGAACCTCCGACCCCTTGAACCCCATTCAAGTGCGCTACCAGGCTGCGCCACGCCCCGACACAGGCTTTTTCACCTAACACTTTGAATTTGCCATGTCAAGATATGAATGATAATCCTTTAAATTTAGACTTTTGAAAATATCTTTAACATTATTTTTTAAAACCGGAAAAACCTTGCTATGGATATAAAAAAGAGAAAACTTTTAGTACCAGCAAAACTTGAGATTGGAGATACCATCGGGATAGCTGCACCAGCAAGCCCTTTTAATTTAAAGGAATTCAAAGGCGGTGTTTCCGTCCTCGAGTCCATGGGGTTTGAAACCTATTGCCCTGAAGGCATATTTAATAAGAATGGATACCTTGCCGGGGATGACGAAAACAGAGCCGCTGTTTTGAATGATCTTTTTTCCGACAGCAGAATAAAAGCTATTATTTGTGCAAGGGGCGGTTTTGGCTCAATGAGAATATTATCTTTATTGGATTATGATATGATATTCAAAAATCCAAAAATCTTTGCAGGGTACAGTGATGTATCGGCTCTATTGTCTTCCCTTTATGAAAAATGCCGCCTTGTAACTTTCCATGGGCCTACGGTTACAACTCTTTCAGAAGCCTCAAAGCGAACAAGACAGGCTATGTATTTAACGCTTACCAACAGGTCGGATTTTGAGGTTAAACTCAGGAAAGGGGTGAGTTTAAAGAGTGGAATTACATCAGGCACTATGCTTGGGGGGAATCTGGCAACGCTTTGTCATCTTATCGGAACATCCTGTTTGCCAAGCTACAGGGGGCGCATTCTTTTTATAGAAGAAAGGGGGGAGGCTCTTTACCGAATTGACAGAATGTTAACCCAGATGAAGCTTGCGGGGTGTTTTGATGGTCTCGCAGGCTTGCTGCTTGGTTCTTTTACAGACTGTGGTCCGGCAAAAGAGATATATAAAGTTGTAACCAGAGTATTTGGTGAAATGGATATTCCTGTTCTTGCAGGATTTGACGGAGGTCATGGGAAAGAAAATATTACGATTCCATTCGGTATTAAAACAACACTTGATGCCGGCCGCAAGATTATTTCTTTTAAATGGCAACAAACCCGTTAAATCCTGGGGCTGTACAATTCCTACTTTAGAGCTACGAATAAGATGATTATGGAACAGGTTGAAAAAATAATGATGCGGGCTGTTCTTGAAAATATATTTCCGGGCGGGGTGCTTCTTGTTTCTGTTAAAGGTTCTGTAATTTTTGATAATGCATTCGGGTTTGCAAACATTATTTCAGGTAAAAGGATGACAAAAGATACGATTTTTGATCTTGCATCTCTTACCAAACCACTTGCTACTTCGCTTGCAGTCGTAAAACTTGTTCAGGAAGGTAAGATTGCAATAGATAACAATCTGGGATCAATTTTACCGCAATTCGAGAATACAGAGAAAGAACCGATAGAAATAAGGAATCTGCTTTGCCATAATTCAGGTTTTCCTGATTACCGTCCATATTATTTAACGATGCAAGATATTCCTCAAAAGAACAGGCAGGGTGCTTTACGGGATATGCTTGTGAAAGAGCCTCTGCTCAGTATACCTGGCGAAAAGGCTTTATACAGTGATCTCGGATTCATGATATTAAGATGGGTTGTCGAAACTGTTTCAGGCCGGCGTCTTGATCGTTTTGTGACAGAGGAAATATACGAACCTCTTGGTCTTAGAAATCTTTTTTTTGTTGATCTATATCCGAAAGATAAAAGCAGGGAGCCCGGTAACAGGATGTTTGCCGCCACAGAAATATGCCCCTGGCGAAACATGCTGATTGAGGGTGTCGTACATGATGACAATGCTTATGCGGCAGGAGGAATTGAAGGACATGCAGGCCTTTTCGGGACTGCTCGAGATGTAAACTTTCTTTTGACCAAATTGCTTTTTACCTTTCACGGAATATCTGATGACTGTTTAATTGCCAGGGAACTGATCAAAATTTTTTTTGATCGTCAGGAGGAGACAGATTGGGCGCTTGGTTTTGACACACCTTCTTTGACCGGCTCAAGCTGCGGCAGATATTTTTCCCGGAAAAGCGTCGGACATCTTGGTTTTACAGGTACTTCTTTCTGGATGGATCTTGACAGATTCGTTTCAGTAATATTACTTACGAACCGTGTTCATCCATCAAGGGATAATGTTAAAATCAAAGAATTCAGGCCGGTTTTGCATGATGCTGTGATGAGAGACCTTCTTAGCAAAGGAATTTTATAGTTCTTCCCGTTCTATTTGAAAAGGGATTTGCAATCAGATATTTTAATAAAACTAATAGATTCCCCTTGTAATGAAGATGCATTTCTGGTAGCAAATCAGCTGGTTTGTTTGATTTGTTCGGGCAGATTTAACGGAGATGATTATAAATACAATAAAACTGAATTGTTATGTATATTTCGGGGTAACATGAATCTATTTATTAATGGAATATTAGGAGCCTTTTCAAGCGATCTTGCCATTGACCTTGGAACTGCAAATACACTCATTTTTGTTAAGGGTAAGGGAATAGTTCTTAATGAGCCGTCTGTCGTTGCTGTCAGCGGGGATAGCCGGTCAAAAAACCGCGTTCTTGCTGTCGGCGTTGAGGCTAAAAACATGCTGGGAAGGACACCGGGCAATATCTCTGCCGTTCGTCCATTGCGCGACGGCGTCATCGCCGATTTTGAAGTTACCGAGGCAATGCTCCGCCATTTTATACACAAGGTTCACAACAGGCGCGCTTTTGTAAGGCCGAGGATTATAATCGCTGTACCATCGGGTATTACACAGGTTGAAAAGCGTGCCGTAAGGGAATCGGCGGAATCAGCGGGAGCCCGTGAGGTTTTTCTTATTGAAGAACCGATGGCAGCCGCAATAGGAGCCGGGTTGCCCATATCAGAACCGATCTGTAACATGGTTGTTGATATTGGGGGAGGCACAACCGAGGTTGCTGTTATCTCTCTGGCTGGAATCGTTTACAGCAGATCAGTCAGGGTGGCCGGCGATAAGATGGATTCTGCGATAATACAATACATAAAAAGGAAGTATAATCTGCTGATAGGTGAAAGATCTTCCGAAATAATCAAAACTACTATAGGTAATGCTTATCCGGATCCTGAGGATCTTGAGACAATTGAGGTAAAAGGAAGGGATCTGGCATCCGGAATTCCGAAAATTCTGTCTATCGATTCAGAAGAAATCCGGCTTGCAATTTCGGAGCAGATCGATACAATTGTTGAAACGGTAAAGATAGCACTGGAGCACACACCTCCTGAACTTGCTTCCGATATCGTTGACAGGGGAATTGTACTGACTGGCGGAGGCGCATTGTTGAAGAATCTCGACAAACTACTCAGGGAAGAGACCGGTCTCCCTATATCAATTGCCGAAGATCCTCTGTCTGCAGTTGCGCGTGGTGCAGGAAGTGCTCTGGACAGCATTGAAATCCTAAAAAAAATTGTAGTCTCTTAATTTCATGTTTTCAAAAAAGACAGTGATGATTATCGGGGTAATAATTATTGTCTCTGTCAATATCATTTTCCTTTCTGTTTCAAGCAAATACCGTTATCCGGCCTATAGTTCCGGACGGGTTGCCTTGAATGTTGTCGCTCCGTTTCAGGATGTCATAACGAATACAATGCGTTTCGCGACAAATATATGGCGCCATTATTTTTTTCTTGTGTCGGCAGCCAGGGAAAATGATAATCTTAAAAAGGAGCTGAGCAGTTATATTCAGAAGAGCAACGAATACCATGAGATTGAACTTTCAAACATAAGGCTGCGCAATTTGTTCGATTTCAGGCAAAACATAACCGGTCAGGTGGTTGCGGCCGAAGTTATCGGTGTAGATCCCTCTCCGTGGTACAGAACAATAGTCATAAACAAGGGTAAATCTGACGGTATCAGAAAGGGAATGCCGGTAGTAATCCCTGAAGGTGTTGTAGGTCAGGTAATTGATGCCGGCAACCATTCTTCCAAGGTTTTACTGGTTATAGACCAGAACAGTGCGGTTGATGCTCTTGTTCAGAGGAATAGGGTGCGAGGAATTGTTAAAGGCATATCTTCAGACAAATGTATTCTTAAATATGTAGTGCGGAGGCATGATATCGGTGCCGGTGATATCATTATTACTTCAGGATTTGACGGAGTTTTCCCCAAGGGGTTAAGTATCGGTTACGTTGAGAAAATATCTCAGAGCAGTTCAGGCCTGTTTCATGAAGTTGAAATTACTCCATATGCTGATTTTGAAAAAATAGAAGAAGTCCTGGTATTGAAAAGCTTTTCAATGAACAATCCAGAAGACAAAAAGGGCCAATGAACTATCTTTTATACATTTTTTCATGCCTTGTTCTCATATTGATTCAAACAACGGTTATTCACGATCTGCCGCTGTTTAACGGGTTTTATGACCTTTTGACTGTTGTTGTTATATTCCTCGGGCTTTACCGTAATTTGCGGGAAGGAGTACCGGTAATACTGTTTGCCGGCTTTATAATGGACAATTTATCTAATGGCCCTTTCGGTTTCTATCTGACTGTATATTTGTGGCTATATGCCTGTATCAGATGGTGTTCAGTATATTTTAATGTAAGAAGTACATTGTTTCTGGCATTCATTGTTCCAGCGGGTGTGTTGTTCGAAAATATCATTTTTCTTTGCTCCTTTGCCGTGTTTAATGCCGATTCCTTTCATTACTCTGATATTTATAGCGTTGTTACGGAACAGGTAATATGGGCAATGATTACGGGCCCTTTTTGTCTAATGCTTTTGAGCTTTTCGCACAGCATCTGGAACAGGCGGTTTAACATGCAGATTTCAGAGCAATAAGGGCACGGACGTTGCTTTTAAAAAATAATGACTAAATTCATCAGAACTACGGACAGTGAATGGTTCAGGCTTCGTTTATCAGTGGTCATGTCTCTTGTTACCGCTGCATTTATTGTCCTTCTCTTACGGTTGTTTTATCTTCAGATTTTGGAGGGTGAAGAGTTCAGGCGGCTTTCTGAAAACAACTGCATACGATTGCAAACCATCCAATCCCAGCGCGGGTTTGTTTTCGACCGCAACGGAGCATTGCTTGTAGATAACCGTCCGTCATTTAATCTGAGCATAATACTGAATGATGCTAAGCCCATTGAGTCAATAATTGGTATTCTGTCTCAATATCTGAATATCCCTGCCGAAGAATTGATGGCAAAGGTCAGAAACATAAAGGGAGCCTCTTCATTCAGGCCGGTTTTACTGAAACAGGACATAGGGAGGGACGCTCTTGCATTGGTTGAGGCGCATAAATATGACCTCCCTGGAATTTCAGTGGATGTCCGGCCAAGAAGATATTATTTGCATCGGCACAGCACTGCTCACCTGATAGGATATTTGAGTGAAATAAATTCGAGCGAGCTTAAGGGGGAAAAATATCCTGAATATAAACCCGGCGACTTTGTAGGCAGGTTTGGTATAGAAAGAGAATTTGAAAAATATTTAAAGGGAAAACGGGGCGGACGCCAGGTTGAAGTTAATGTTGCGGGACAGGTAGTCAGGGTTCTGGAAAATATTGATGCAGAACCCGGGAACAATATATATCTTACAATCGATCAGCGGCTTCAAAGGAAGGTTGAAGAGCTTTTAAAAGATAGAGCCGGAGCTGTTATTGCAATGGAACCTTCTTCCGGGCAGATACTTGCGATGGCAAGCAATCCGGCTTTTGATCCTAACGGATTTGTTTATGGCCTGACACATGATGAGTGGAAAGATCTTATTTCACAGCCAAACAGGCCGATGGAAAATAAAGCCGTCAAAGGAGAATATCCCCCGGCCTCAACTTATAAAATTGTTACGGCAATTGCGGCACTTGAAGAAAAAATTATTGACGTTAACACTTCTTTTTACTGTCCCGGCTATATTAAATATGGGAACCGTGAATTCAGGTGCTGGAAAAAGGGAGGGCATGGCTCAGTTAATGTCGTCAGAGCGCTGGCAGAATCCTGTGACGTCTTCTTTTATAATGTAGGGCTGCGGCTTGATATCGATAAACTCGCCTGGTATGCAAAGGGTTGCGGGCTCGGGACCCCGACCGGTATCGGCCTTGAACAGGAGGGTAAAGGATTGGTTCCGTCGGCCATCTGGAAGAAGAAGCGTTTCGGATCATCCTGGAGCAGTGGCGAGACGCTTTCTGCCGTTATAGGACAGGGCTATAATCTGGCTACGCCCGTTCAGATGCTGGTATTGACATCTGCAATAGCTAACGGAGGAAAAAGAGTTAAACCTTATGTCATGAAAAGAATCGAAACCCCGGGCGGGCAAAACATATTAAATGGTGAAACTGAAACAGTCGGCAATCTGCCAGCCAGCCAGAACACATTGGATATTGTTAAGAAAGGGTTGTGGGAGGTGGTCAATAAGGATTATGGAACTGCATGGATAGCCCGTCCAGGCGGAGGAATTGAGTTATCCGGTAAAACAGGAACGGCACAGATCGTCGGAAGAAAGGAAAACGAAACGAGTTACGAAAGAAAACTCCCCGACCATTTTAAACCGCATGCATGGTTCGTTTCATATGCTCCTTCTTCCGATCCTAAAATAGCCATATCTGTGATTATTGAACATGGTGGACATGGTTCAAGCGCTGCCGGCCCTGTAGCGAGGGAGCTTGTAAAATGTTATTTGAACCCGGAAGCCGGGATTGATGACAATGATCCAGAACAAAAAGCTGTTTCTGATGCCGTTAATGATGAGTATTGACGGCTTTGTAAAAAGTCATTCTCAAGAATCAGATCTCCTAATGAGTATTCAGAGAAAATATTATTATGATAGATCGCAGACTTGTTCAAAATTTTGACTGGGGCCTTATCGGCATCACTTTAGCTATTTCATTGCTGGGAATCATGACTCTTTACAGTGCTGTTACTGCAGGGAAATCAATTCCCAGTGAAACTCTCTATTTAAAACAAATGGTATGGTATTGTGTGGGCTTTGCAGCAATGATTTGTTCCTTTCTGTTTAATTATAAGGCATTGGACAGGTGGGCTATTGCCATATATTGTTTAATTGTTTTACTTTTGATTCTTGTTCCGTTTTTGGGGAAACATGTTGGCGGGTCAAAGCGCTGGTTAATGGTTGGCCCTGTTTCATTTCAACCGTCTGAATTTGCAAAGCTTGCGGTTATAATTATTCTTGCAAGGTATTATTCAAGAACAGCAAGCAGCAAAGGCTTGTCCTTTGGTGGTTTGTTTGCGCCTTTTTTATTGGGTATGGTCCCTTTCATCCTGATCACCCTGCAACCCGATCTGGGAACGGCCATGATGATTTTTTTGATAGCTGTATCGATATCCCTGTTTGTAAAAATTGAAAGAAGGACTTTTATTTATCTTGTATCCGCAGGTGCAGTAACAATTCCACTGGTCTGGTTTTTTCTGAAGGGTTATCAGAAACAAAGGATACTGACATTCTTAAATCCCGATCATGATCCTCTTGGCGCAGGATACCACATCATTCAGTCAAAGATAGCCATAGGCTCCGGAATGATTTCAGGCAAAGGATTTCTCAAAGGAACTCAAAGCGCCCTCTCTTTTTTACCCGAGCAGCATACAGACTTCATCTTTTCCGTGCTTGCTGAAGAGTGGGGTTTTATCGGTTCAATGGTTCTGCTTCTTCTTTTCTTCATGCTGGTTGTATGGGGACTCAAAATAACATACGGATGCAGGGATACCTTTGGAACTATACTGTCTTTTGGAATTACGGCGATGTTGTCATGGGAGGTGATTGTGAATATTGGAATGGCCATGGGACTGATGCCTGTGGTAGGTGTGACTTTGCCGTTTATTAGCTATGGAGGATCGTCAATAGTTGCGACCATGATAAGCATAGGCATCCTGCTGAACATTAGTATGAGAAGGTTCCTGTTTGAATGATTTATATCAATATTTCAAGGGGTAAGAATTAATTTTCAAATATTATTTTATTTGGAAAAATATTTTTAAAAAACCTTTGACAAGTTGTTTGTACTGGTGTTATAGACGCCCAGATTTTACCCATCATTATAATATAGTAAATATAAATAATTCATCATATTTCTGCGATGGAGGGTCTTATATGATTAAAGTTGATGTATCGGTTTTTATGCAGATCGTCAATTTCCTCTTTCTAATTTGGGCATTGAATCTTATCCTATACAAGCCAATCCGCAAAGTACTCTTGAAAAGAAAGGAAAAAGTTGAAGGTCTCGAGCAAAGTATTGAAAATTTCAATATAAACGCACAGGAGAAAGAAGATGCTTTTGCTTTAGGGATCAAAGACGCAAGATCAAAAGGACAGATTGAAAAGGAATTACTGCTGTCTGCCGCCCAGAATGAGGAGAAACAGCTGCTTGAAAAGATAAATAAAAAAGCCCAGGACGATCTTGCTCAAATGCGGGATAAGATTGCAAAGGAAGCTGAAAATGTCAGAAGTTCTTTGCAAAATGAGGTTGATGCATTTGCCAGTGCAATAGGTCAAAAAATTCTGGGGAGGGTTTTTTAATGAAATTGCTTTTTGTCAGCGGGAATCGATGTGCAAGGTTAGTGATTGTTATTACAGCTCTTTTCCTTTTTTTTGCCGGCCCTGCTTTTTGCGCATCCGGCGGTGAGGGAGGCGGAACTAAAGGGTGGGTTAATACAGACACCTATCGTGTTATGAATTTTGCCGTTTTGGCA
>JAHJJB010000106.1 GCA_018823005.1 Pseudomonadota bacterium
GTTTACTTTCTTTCCATTTCTTAAGTTCCTGATCAATAAATCGCTTCATAATATTATTTCAATATACAAGGTTAAAATTAAACATATTGTTTGAAAAGGAAAGCCTAATATACACAAATCCTGGGTGATTGTCAAGATATTTCTCCGAAAGCCTTCGGAGAAATATAAAAATCTTGCCTTTGGCAAGATTGAAGAGTCTCAAGTGGAACTGACAAAGATTCGGAAGGTTTTGCTTGCTTGTGGCATCAGTATCAATCTCTGGCATCAACGATGTTAGTTTTTCTGTATGTAAACCAGATCAAATCCCATCTTCTCAAATTCATTTTGTTTTCTACGCCACCGTCCCCTCGTATAATAGTCCCCTATTGTTATCCTGGGGAGGTGTTGACAACCGTTCGACAACCCATCTCAGCATGACTGCAGCAGGCTATTCCATTGGGAGGAAGAAAGCGAAGATACAGAGTCCGAATCCCAGCAAGCAAGCCAAGCATGCACCCACAATCTCCCACATTGAAAGCATTGTCCCTGTGGCACTGAGAACGATTGGACCATATTCCTTCGCCTTAGCCTCTCCAAGAACTTCAAAAAGCCGACTCTGCAATTGAAAACCCCAGACGAATTGCTTGCCTGATAGTTGCCCTTCGATTTGTTTTCTAATTTCAAGCGGAAGCTTGGCCTCCTCAATGAGTTTTAGGGACTCGTTTGTTACAACGTGCTTCCCACAGAACAGAGGCATGACTGCGAAAATTTCAATTGCGATCCCAATGACGAACAGAACAAAAACGATGTATTTCATATATAATCCTTTACGTCGCTGAAAGCAAAGCTGACAAATATTCTAAAAGTTCTGCTTATTTGAGGCATTAGTATCGGTTCCTGTTATCCACGATGTTAATTCTTTTTCTGGATGTCAACTATTTCAACTCCCCATTTTAGTTTCTGTGCCACCGTCCCACGACTTTGGTCGGGGGAGGTTCACTACACCTTTTATACCACCATCCTCCATATCTCCCAAGAGGTCTTATTCGTTCTGCGATTTGCTATCCTGATGAATGCCCTTCCAGTTTCTGTAGTACAGCTTCGCACTGTCGCATCATTCGTATTGCATGGTCTTTTCCTTTGGGTGATGGGTGGCTATTGGCGAGTGACCGGAAATAGGCGATAGCAGTTTCTAAGTCAGCGCAGGCACCAGCATGGGTCATCGGAAGTGTAAAGCTACTATCACCCCTGCCATAACTGGCATGGTACATCTCGTATATAGTCGCCCGGTCTTTGCGTGCCCAACAGTCGTTAGGATCGCACCAGATTGCTAAGCTATAGTCAGCAATCGAGTTGTCTGCATCCGCTGCACCATCAAAAAGGCTGTTACCTCGATAGAACAAAGCTTTTGCTATAACCTTCTTAGATGAACTTACAGCGATTGCCTTCGATAGTAAGTCGATAGCTCTTGGGCCGGAAGTTTTTCTGCCGAGCGAAAGCAAGACTTTTCCGATCAGGCCGAAGAGCAAAAGATCGACAAGTCGAACAAGAGGATTCCTCATCCACTGGATTTGGTGTAAGTATTGGGGCTGATGTTTGGTAAAATACTCGATGATACTCTGTGTTTGACGATCAACCTCAGGGCTCATATGCTGGACCTTGCGCTTAAACGAGAGAACAAGTCGGTCCATAATATGAGCGGAACGGAGAAACGAGGCAAGGTCGCCACGAAAAAAGAAGAAGAAAGCGAACTCCTTTTCGCTGCTCCACCTCCATCGCCCCTTTAGCACCACAGAGTAAAGTCGCGACCATACTGCGTTTCCCATAACCACTGTTATCCCAGAGCGGGCCAGCGTGGTGAATGCCGGGTGGCTGAAACCCTCAAGGAAGAGGAGATGAACACCCATACAGTTTTGCTTCCAGATCTTACCATAGTAGTGCCTGGCAAATTTTAAAGCTTCGTCGTAATATTCGCGATCGTCGTTCGTGCCGATCTTTAGTTTCTTCCTTGCGACATCTTGCTTCCCTACGATCAAGTGACCCCACAAACGCCCCCCTGAACAGGCCCTGGAGAACATTGGTCCCAAGGAGTCCCCCTCTCCCCATCCGATGAGCCTTGCCAGGCAGCCCGGGCGCTCAAGCGTCCATCCGGTAAAATCAAGGGAGTACCCCACCCCACGAGACCGGTAACCTCGCCGGTTCAACTCCCCAGCCGTTTGACAGTCACATCCGGAAAGCAGCACCCCCGTAGATTTTTGAATATGTTCCAAAATGCTATCCACGGCACGGCACGACAGCATCGTGGACCGCTCCTGTCCAGACTCCATGAGGTTTTTTTCGATCGACTGCGACACCGGTACCTCCAGGCACATGGCCGCCGAGAGATCCGGAAATAGTCTATGCGGCAATGGCTGTCGTGGAAGTGCAATTTCGACAATCCTCTCGGGGCCCAAGCGATTCAAGAGGAGTTCGACCTCCTTACGGCAGTACTGGGAATCGGTGAAGTGGTCATTTGTAAAGCAGATGCCAAATCGACAGTTATCAATAGCGCTCTCGATATCTTCCATGAACTGATCGCGACTTTCGAGCCGAATGTCGTATTCGGCAAACCATACTTTTGCTCCGCTGGCTCTCATCTGTTCTGCGATCATACGGACAATAGCGACATCCTCGCTCTTGTAGCTTAGGAAGAAGTCCAGACTTTGTCTCTCGCCCGCCCCATTTAATGCGCCCATCCAAACCTCCTATTGCTTGTTTCTTGCAAATCGGTCGGCTCTTCGCAATTACCGCATCGCTACCAAACCAAGTAATTCTTTAGACCCTTTTTCGTCACTTCTCGCAGGTAATTATTTAGTTTTCCCTATTTTTTTCCTCTTTCCCCACGATGTTAATTTTTTCTCAGTATTTCAACTCCGTCCCCTCAACAACAGATCGTTGTTGGTGTTTTGCTCACGCTCATCGATTCGCTGCAAAGCCTCTGTGCATCTTTGAGCCAACGCCGGATCTCTGGCGTGCTGCTTCGACAACTCCAAATAGGTCCGCGCCTGGTCAAGCCAAGCGGGATGCAGGATGCCAGATAGGGCAACGTGTTCGCCGATGAGGAAGCCCAAAGTATACTCTGCATGTGGACGCTCCTCTACGGAGGATAGAATGAGCCCCAAACCAGCGTCCACAAGACAATGCTCGTATCCGTAGGCAAGGGACTGGCCAGATACGGAGAACCCCTCCTCCGCTCCGCTGTTGTAGAAAGCGACATCAACCAAAGTAGAGGCGGTCACCGCTCGCTTGACGTAGGCAATAGCGAAGCTCGGGTTAATCAGCAGCGCTTTGCATTCAGCCTCGAAGGTCAAAAGTGCACCGGTTTCTCCACTGAAATAGCCGGAGGGTTCTACCAAGAGGTTTCGAGTTGACAGTGTCCCGCCTAAAGAGCGGTCTGCCAGGCGTTTCGCCTTGAGTGCGATGGCCGCGCGTTGCGTCGGATCATGAGAGTACCACAAACTGGCCCGCAGATAGCTTTCCGATCCTTTCCAAGGGTAGGTAGGTTTGCCAGATGAGACCGGGATGCTATTTCGTATAATGAAGGACCTCAGGTACGAGCCGGGGAAAATAAGGGTGAAGAAATTCCTGAATCGACCTTGGCGCGTTCTCTGCCGTAATATGCTTTCCACTATAATCGGATCTCTTGCCTCGCGTGGTGATATACGTGGTGCCCATTCGAGAAGCCATCGTAGCTCGAATGGAAGATCCTTCTTGTCTAAGAGTACCTTCACTGTGTCCGCATCCGCCACACAAATGATAGATGGAATGATGTCCGTATGCAAACGCTGCACGGCTGTTCGGATCTCACGATCAACCACTTGCTGTGCGGGCATGCTTGGATCAAGCAACACGAGAACGTGAGTACATTGCATCAAGGCATCTGAAACCGATGCACGCCATGAGGCGAATGAACTCCTGATGGAGTCTTTGTCGTAGAAATGATTGATTCTAAGATCAGTGAGCACGCGGTGCAAGTCCGGTGCAAGCCCGTGTTTCTCGTCGACCGTCCAAGAGTAACTGATGAACACACGGGGCTTCTGGCGAAACCAATCATGGTGCATCCGATGGCTCAGAAAGGAAAGGTTGCCAACGAAGAACTTTTTGCTCAGTGATTCAAGTCGGAAGAACCGGGATGTGCGATCCAGTTCCTCGTCCGTAAGACATAAACGTCGATAGCCCATTCGCTTCACAAGTTGCTGGGACCAGCTTACCCACGCAGGAAGGACGAGCCCGAGCATTCCCCCGAGGAGAGCCCAGCTGACTGCGCTGGGGCTGTGGAGTCCGAATAGAAGTGTCGGAAGACCCCCTCCCAAGAGCACGGCCAAAGTGTACGCTCTTGATCTCAGTACCATGCCAGACCACACTCGAAGGGAACGGACAAATTCCTCAGCGTGGAGACTTCTGTCGTGGCGACGGTCGCTTCGCCTTCGCGCATGAGTGTCCTTGGTCCACCTCCAGAAACCGAGAACAGGACGCGTCCATGGACTCTGATTAAGATTAGCACGAGAGTCCAGCTTCCAGTTCAGGCAAGAACCCAGAAAAGGCCAGAAGTCAAGCGCACGTTGGCGATGGAGCAGAAGTGCGACGAACTGACATACTGCAAGAGTCAACAGGAAATGTGGGACTTGCTGCTCGAAGGCCGCAGTGTAGACTGAGAGAACGAGCAGGAGCCAAACTATTGGAGCTGTGGCGTAGAGCCATGGAAGAAATGTGCCTGCAAGCACTCCCGCAAATGAGATCCAGTGCTTGGTCCTGGCGAAGCGCCGGAGATGACGCATCATGAGAGGGCGGCTGCGAGCGCAAGCCAGCACCTCGTCAAGCATGGTTCTTAGGTCTGGTTCAGTTCCGATCATGACTCGATTACCCAGTTTTTCCATCTCTGGGTAGGTGGCCCTCAGTGATTGATAACTGGTTCCGCGCAGCAGGAAGAAGTACATGTAACCGGGGATGACCGCTTTTTGCGTTGTCTGGACGAGTTTCTGGCGAATGGAAGCGTCGCTGACAAACGATTCCGAAATAACATAGACGAATGTACCTGCGGAGTTCGCATCTTGGTAGTCATCTTGTCTTCGCTCAAACTCATGAATGTCGAACATGCTTACGCTTGCGGGCGCGGACGACACGAGTTGAGACCGAATGGAATAGGCAAACGCCCTGTCATCCTTGATGTCGCCGCCGAAATGGATGTGTATGTCTGTCTCATTCCCCTTGCCTTGGGAGCATGACGGCAATCCGATGATGCGACGAAAGATCATGAGAATTGCGCAGAGGCTGACAGCTCCGAGGACCAGAAGCATGAATGCTCGGACACCGAGAGAGTACGAATATGCATCGCTGTATTTACGTGCGAGATAGAAACCGGTACTTACGCAGAGCAGCGCAAGAACGGCGATTCCAACAGAGTGCAGTGGGCCGACGTTCCGGTCCACCCGCTCGCATTCACGATTTAGAATGAAGATAGTCGCAAAAGCAATGACGATACTGACTGCTGGGAGCAACGGGTTCATCATTATCTTTAAATATTTTTCCCCCGAGATAAAACATGTTGCATTAGGCCAGGGACATCTAATCGTGGTCCTCTTGGCATGAGTAAAAGAATATTATAAAGTCAGATAGTTATCAAACAAAAAGCAAAAAAGCAAGAACGTCCCTCTGGAATTCTCGCATACTCATTTAGCTTCCATATTTTTGCCTAATTTCATCAAAGTACGGTAGAATTTATATTCCTAACATGTGCTTTTACCATCCCCAACCTGACAGGGTCCTGAGTTTTCACAAAGATCTTTCTAAAACATTCCAATGCTTCTCTTTTGTCAGCTTTCTTATGATATATGCATCCTAAAGAGTAGAGAGCACTTTCGACGTTGTTGTTATAAATAAATTTTCCGCTCAACCTCAGAACTTCTCTGTAAAAAATTGTAGCCATCTCGTCATTGCCCGCTTGATGGTAACAGTCACCAATTAGGCAGTGGATATATGGACTTGCGGGCTCAAGTGACAAAACAGACCGCAACGATTCTAAAGCCTTCTGCCATTCTTTCTGGTTGATATACAAGTTGGCAGCTTCCATGAATTGGTCTGATTCATACCTGACGTGCTCCTTCATGCCAAAGAGCCGTGCCCTCAAGCTCAACTTGACGCGTGGTGGTTCAATGTAAATCATAGAATTCTATCTCATGAATCTTGGCCATGTTTCAATGTGTTCAAGATATTCCTTTCCTTTCGACCTGAGACCCTCTGGAATTTCTCCCTTGCTCAAGGATTGGGTAATGAGGTCCTTTGTCAAAGTGAATCCTTGTTCCGCATCCACGTTTTCAGCACGGCTGATTACCTGAAAAATAAGAATGCCTTGAAGAAGTCGGGCTGCCGAATGAGAGGGATTCATCCTCAACAGTATCTCAGTATCCACAATCCCGTACATAATGTCGTATTCAACTTCTTGTCCTGATTCGTTAAAACCCATATATGCTTGAGAATACAGGCTGCCCCTGTTGGGACCTTTATTGAGAGTGCCGTTAATGGCTCTACGGAAGTATGCATCTTGGAGAGTGGGACGTATAAGAATAGCGCGTGCAGCCCATCGGAACCATTGGTCCGCAGTTTGCATCCCAACGCCATACCCATTCATCATTTTCCGAGAAACCCGACCCAATGCAAGCTTGTCCAAAAATCTATCCCAGATTAGTCGACCTGGTGTCGGTGACAAAGGATTGAGCAATTGCCATTCTATCCTGCGAAGCGATTTCAAAGACATGGATTTGAGCTGTGACCAGTCCCATTGTATCAGCATAGTGGATGGGACCACCCGGCAGAGCGGTTGGAGTCGAAAATCAGCAAGTAGTTTTTTGCATAATGCCTGAGTCTCTGTGGGATACGTTGTCGACCCAACTTGTTTCATATACTTTAGTGCTACCTTGGCTTTTGTTTCACCGTAAGTCCGCCAGTCGAGCCAGCACCCCATCTCCTCTTGGCATACTCTGCACATCTTCATGGCATGGAGCGCTTGATTAAACAAACATTGCGTTAAGCCAAACCAATTCTTGACACGCCGATAATGCTTTTCGGCCTTCCTATTCTTCCACGCGGCTTCTACATGTCGATTCCGAGTGGCGAGCACATTAGCTTGCTGTCCCAAGCAGGCCGCCAGGGTGTCCTCAAGATTCATCCGTCGACATTCCCCTTCCACACCCTCAAGAAGTTGAAGAGATTCCTGCCAATGACCTTGTTTGTTCAGGATTACAGCTCGAGACATCCGGTGCTTTTGCAACTCAATTGAAATGCCCAGCTCCTCAGATAGATGTTCACCCTGTTCTCTAAGTATCAATGCTACTTTCAGATTTCCAAGAAGTATATGAATGTTAGCTTGATTCCCTATGCATCCTTGCAAACTAACATCGTCATGGAGGCTTCGGTAAATTGCTTCCTGCTTCTGGAACAGTTCAAGAGCACCATGTAGATTATGATCATAATCGGCCATCAGTGTGGCCAAACTACCAAGGCAGTTGGCCAAGCGTTTCTCATCATCCAACTTTTGGTAAATCTCCGCTGATCTTTCCAGAAACTTTCTGGCCATCACCCCGTCGCCTCGGTTTCTCACAATCTCTGCTCGACCCTGCAAGGCATTTGCCTGTTTGAGTTTTTCCCCATGTTGTTCACACCATTCAGCTTGGGCTGTGAAAATCCTTTCTGCTTCTTCCGGATAACCCTGCGTCAGAAGAAGGCCACCCAAGAATAAAAGATCCTCGCCAGCCCTTAGAGCGCCTTCCCACTGGTCTGCATAAGCCTTGTCTGTGCGGCAGTTCAACCTTGCTGTAATATTGGCCCAATATGTCATAATCTCGTGTCCACCCATTCCCCACGCCGCATTGAGAAACGGTACATCCGTCAAAACGGATTTCAACTGTTCCCACTCTTCCGCTTTGGACCACTGCCATGGCAGTTCAGACACCTTGCGGATATTGGGGTTCTTTTTCTCATCCTTCTCAATCCACAAAGACTGGCGGCTAAAATACCGTGCCAATTCCTCGTGCCGCTTCCTTTTTGCCTCACCTGCCAGAAACTCTTCTGCTACAACCTCACCGACTTGACGATGATAGAAAGTCATTAAGATGGTGCCGTCGGCTGCACGTTCGGTCAGATAAGGCTCCAGATCAAAGTATAAGCGTGACCAAATCACTACTGGCAAGTGCTCTTCAGGTGGCGTATGTTTTGCACGGCTCTTGAAATCATTCAATACATCTTTATCCTGGGATAACACATCGAGCAGTTCCTCTTCGGTTAAGCCACGACGAGCAGTTGCCAGGTATCCCAGGCTGTGTGATACCATTATCTTGCCATGATGGGCATCCGAAGAAAGCCGGTCAAACAAATCGCGGATGATGCTTGGTATGTCAGGACTAAGTGTTGTCTCTTCCCTATAAGACTTCCACCTGCGTGTTTCCTCAAAGGCCAGCTTCAAGTAAAGAGGTAATCCGCAGCTGGCAAATTTATCAAGGACCTCCTTCCGCTGATGGGTCTGGAGAGTTCTCTTTGCATCTTTCAACCAAAGGGCCAACAAGTCACTGCCTTCATTCAATGGCATGAACTCCAGTTCAATGCGGTTCACTTCAGGGAGCTTATGCTCCAGCACCGAGAGGCATTCACCCGGCGAAGTCGAAACAATCAGATGCACATGTTCGGGGAGTTTGGCAGGTAGCCACAATAGATTGCGGGTGTAATTGGCATCAGAAAGTTGATCTATCGCGTCCAGGAACATAATCAGCGGCTTTTCCTTCGTTGTCACAGCCAGCCATTTTTGGAATTCCTGGACTAATTCTCGGTAATCTGTCGGAAGCGTGGATTCATCTGCTCCGTATTGGCGGGAGATCTGGCGGCACAGACTTTCTAATAAGGCAAGTCCATCTGATGAATTTGGTGTAGCCCCAATGAAACGAAAGATAACCTCAGCATCTTTATATTCTTTTTGAACCTGCTCAACCACCTTGGCCATCAAGGCTGTTTTGCCTGAACCAGAGGCTCCAAATACTGCCAGAGGGTGACGATCGTCCCCTTTTATGTAGTCAGCAATGGTTTGCAGAATAACAGTCCGTCCGGTGAAGAACCTGGTGCGGTCTTCGCCGAAGGTCTCGTGATCGGCAATCTCCTTTTCCAGTGGATCAACCTCTTCAAATTGTGCAATCTCTTCCAGGATTATTCGGGAAAGAGATTTGTAAACATCCTCACAAACTTTGTCGATGTGGTCAGTGGTAATGCCGTTTTTTGTCCATCGGGTATTGTATTTATGAATGTTATCTTCACCGATTTTTTTGCCCAGTGATGTTTTTATTGCCAGCAATTTGTTCTGTGCGGATCCGTCAAAGTTACCCTGGGTATCGGTATCTATAAAGTCCCTGGCAGGTATGGTTGGTAAACAGGCTATAAGGTCATCTAAGTTCGTGATTCGGCGAAAGAAGCCAAATACATCTTTTCTGGCATCCTCAACCATAGTACCATGTTCTATTTCCTGGTGGGTTGTGGATGTTTCGTACTTGAGCCTCTCATCCTTTGAAAGGCTTAAATCCTTTGTAACCTTTCGGAAGATATATCGGAGTGGACTTTCGACTTCTTTCTCCCAGACATTGTAATCCTCAAATTTCCCCTCTCGAGGTTGTAGAATGTATAGAGGTGGGACGGCATTATCATCGCTCTTATACCACTTGTCAAGTAAGGTTAGTGCATCCAAACCTGTAGCTTCCGTGGCAATGTTGTCAAATGTCCTTTTATGAGTCTCGATGACTGCTGTGATCTGCTCAAACTCACCTTTAGGGATTTCTTCAGGCAGTGGCTGCCACCCATAACGATCGCCCAAAAGCACAATAAAGTTGGGTCGGGGGGAGGTTTTCTGGCAGCGGGAGATCTCCTCCATACAGATCTTTATCGTCTGCTGATCCAAAGCTGCTTCTTCCCTCACACCCCAGCGAAGATCAATAGCCTGGAACCGGCAGCCATGCTGTATGCACAACTCCCGCAGCTTGGGAAATACCCGCTTCTGAAGGGCATTCCGTTCCTCCTTCAGGTCACCGAAGGTGGAACTAACAAAGATTCGAAATGTTCTGCTTGCTTGTGGCATTAGTAATTCTCACTATTTTTTCTCCGAACTTCCAGCCCAACCTCAGCCAAAAATTCCGGTATCTTACGGACTGTATCTCTATCCCATTCCTTAACATTCTCCGGGAGTTTCAACCAGCCAACAAGATAAGGGCTGATCTTTTTGCTCACATCCTTCTTCTCTCCCCATTTCCATCCGTCAAGAAAACGCTCAACATTCCAGCGAGCATGTTCCATCTCCGCCATAACCTCAATTTCTTCTTTGGTGAATTCTATTGGAACGATATCACGGTCAGTAATTTTATGAATGGAACATCCTATCTGGCTAAGCTTCAAATCAATATGGTCAGCCTGCTGCCGATTGGATTCCTTGAGATTTTCAACAAGTTCTTCCCATTTTGCCATTGATGGCTCCTGACTTTGGGCCTGGGCAGATTGAGTACATAGGTAATTTTCATGGATAGCGCAGGCGATGCTCTCCTGGATGTCCGGCGAAAGCCCGGGGCTTTCCGGTTCTATGAATACCCTGAGGGTCATCGCATCAGCAGGCAATTCTACCAGCATCTCTGAATCTTTCCAGTCATCATCCTGGAGAAGCTTTTCCTTCTCTCGCCCGCTCTCCTCAAGAACAGCCACGCGCACTCCCAATGCGAGCGCAATTCTGTATTCTGCTGCTGCAATAGTCCCCCCATTTATGCCCAGAAGTTTAACCTGGGATGGATGGATGCCGGAAGAGATAAGGTCAATCCAATTTTGCAACGGCTCCAGGGCACTGAAATCATTGCCTTTGGTGTGGCGAATTTCACTGTATCTTTTATCTATGGATACATCAGCGGGAGTTAAATTAGACACATAACCAATTGTCCGAATAGTATCCGGATACTTCTGCTGGACATCTCCCACCAGACCACTGATTCCAGCGGTTGTTCCACCGGAAATAAGCGTTCCTTTGAAATCCCTGAATGCTTCCAATAGAAGTTGGCGATAAGTCTGCATCTGTTGTTCAACGCTCACATCGCATCCACCGGCCACGATGACAACAGGGCCTTTGATCGGTTTACATTCAGACGAGGCCATTTTTTTGACTTGTTCTGTCCTTTCGGCTGTTCGAAACTTTGTGGCCAGCCCAACCAGAAGCAACCTTTGGATCCATTCAAATTCCGGTAGTTTGTCTTGAACGATGGTGAGTTTTTCAACGCTCCCAAGAGAAGTATCTATCATCCAACCGTGCGGACTGAGCTGGATGGCTTTGGCGTAGGCAACAAGACTGTTATAGGCATTTCCAAGAAGCAGGTGGAATTTCCCTATATCGTAAAATGCCCAGGGCAGATTCATTCCCACTTCTGCCTGATCACGGCATCTTCTAATTGCCGCATTAATTACAGGTTTCATTAGTCCTGCAATGGAAGGGTCTTTCCGATGCGTAATTTCATATTCAAGGTAGTTCCCAAGAGAATACGGATCAGAAGGCTCAACCTCGAACGCCTGACGGTAAAGTTCTCGCGCCTTTTCCTCATCAACTCCTTTCCAGGTACCTGCATAAGAAGCGATGGCGTCCACATCTCTATTTGGCGGTGCACTGGCAGCTTCAAGATAGCTCTGGCCTTTTTGATATTCCTCGCCTTTCGGGTTTGCCTTATGAAGCTTGCATATCGCAACACCAAGATCCCTCAGGAGTGGCTTATAGCCTGAACCAATATGCCCAGAGAGTATATCTATCGCTTTTTTCCAGTCTCCAATTTCAATCGCCAGTTTTCCTGCGCGATTCGCAAGCTCAGCATTTTTAGGATCATATTCCAAAACAGTCTCCAACTCTCCCATTTTATCATGTATTTCTTCTTTGCTCATATAGTCACTATAACTGGCCGCGTAGCGCTGGAGACCTTTTTTAATTTTGGCAAAAGAACGGTCAGCACTTTCAAGAATGGCTGCTAATGTAGCAAGTTCGCGTTCCCATTTATCCGGGATCGCGAAAGCCCCTTTGTAGGCCTTGTCGTGAGCGAAGGCTGCCCAGGTATGCTCTAAGAATGTTTTTACCTGGATCTCAGCCTTCATAGGACAGCGGTCTTCGGGAAAGAGACTGTCATCAGGAATTTTTACCTTTATCCCCTTGCTTGGGAAAACGCCCGGCTTGAATTGGACAATGTAATGGACTGACCGATAACCAAATTCTGTGGGTTTAAGACGCTGGCTCACATCTATACTGTTTTTTTGGTCGATAACAAAGTGGGTTCCGATAAATCTGCATACATCTTCTATTTCATCAGGAGTTTGTGTAATAATGCGCGCTCCACACAGATCTGTCAATTGGCGCACAGGATCAGGATACTTATGTTTCTTGCGTAAAATCTTTTCAGCAAAACTTGTAATTGACTTCGGTCGGCTCTGCACGATAGTTAGGGGAGCAAACCTCTTCGTAGCCTTCTCGAGTATTTCCTTAAGGACTTCTGCGTATTTTTCATATCGAGGAAAGTCGGCTGTGTATTTTTCGATCTGCTCCCGAGCCCATTTTTTCTCTTCCTCTTTAATTCTGTTTATCATTCTTCTCCCCCAATGAATGAGTCTGTTGATTTAGTCCTTTTTTCGTCATTCCTGCGGAAGCAGGAATCCAGAACCTATTGAAATTACTGGATTCCCGTTTTCACGGGAATGACAAATCGTTAGTAAATCAACAGAGTCATGAATTTTTGTTATTTACTGCTTCTCTTATATTTCACTGTAATGTTTTCGCGAACTCTCGAAACTGCTCAGCGAGATCTACTGTTGATAGTTTATGAGGATCAATCCAGATATAATCATTGTGTTCACTGCTGAGTCGCACTTCCCCTGATTTTAGATGGCCTTCCAGGATAAGATGTATAACCTTATTTGTAGGCAGTTCAGACTCGGCTGTGCCTGCCAAATGCTCAAGAGTAATCGTTAGCCCCGTTTCCTCCTTAACTTCGCGCAATAGCGCTTCGTCAAAATTCTCCCCTCTCTCGATCTTTCCACCCGGCAGGTCCCATTTGCCAGGATTTCCTTTGGAACTCATCGACCGCTTCAGCAGAAGACACCGGCCGGCGTCATCGCGGACGATCACTTTTACGGACAACACAAATGGCTTTCTTGACATAATTGACTTCCCCCTTTTTCCTTCCTTACACCTTTTGCAGTATAACTCATAGGAATAATCAAATCAAGTAAAAAGTTATTTCAAACTGTAGGAAATTATAGGACGCAGATCTTCGCAGATTATCAGGATTAATTTTTTTAAGATATTTGTATTATCTGTGTTTATCCTGTCCATCTGCGTCCTATTTTCTTGTTTTTTTGTGTCTATTTAAAATCACAGGACTACACAAGCTACAGCTTCTCCATCAATAGCTTGATCAGGCTCTCCATCCTAACTTCATAGGTATGCCTGGCAAGGACTCTTTTTTGGGCTCGCTTTGCAATTCTCTCTCGATCTTGCGGATGGGAGAGGTAGAATTCTACTTTATCTAACAGGTCTTTTTTGTTCCGGTAATATACTACCTCGTTTTCATCAAAAAGCAGCTTAAGGTCCTCTCGAAAATCGGTAAGGACAAAACCTCCGCAAGCCGGCGCATCAAAAAGCCTTTGATTAATAGCCGTGGGTGAGTGGGCTTTGGTGATGTTCAGGTTGATCTTTGAGGTCCGATACAGTGCCGGCGCATCTAAATAATTAAGCCGTCCGCGGAAGTTTGCTCCTTCTATACCCTTCCAGCCTTCATCTCCATAGAGGCTAAGGTTAAACTTAGAAAGAGCTTTAATCGTCTCCCTTCGATAGGCGCTCATACCAGCTACCTCAAGGTTGAGGAGAAAGAGCTTCCTCTGGTATTCATCTTCAAAGGAGAGAACCTGACTAAGCTCTTGCTCAAACTGCCCAAAGATGGCCTCCATTTCTCTTAACGGTTCCTGGCACTTCTGCTGGATGCTCATTCTTACCAGGCGCTCTAACCTGCCACCCCCTAACAATAATTTATCAAGGTAATGAGTCATTGACTCACCTACAAAGCTTATATCACATTCAAATTTTCTTAAGACTTCTCCTTCTTTGAAAAGATGGGGGTTGGTCGCCAAAGGAAGCCAGGAGACATTCTTAAATCCAAAATCTTTTAAGAGGTTAATGTAAGATCTTTCCCAGACAAAGATATGGGCATAGTCCGTGGCAGAAAGAGATAAAGAAGAAGGAGAAGACCAGAAAAGGGGATGATCTACGAACCAGACGGCATAAGGGATCCGGGCTTCTTTAAGAAGGGCAGGGATGATCTCAAGGTTGTTTAAGGTAAAGACAAAGTCCGGCTTAAAGGAGCTAAGCTCATCCGCCATTTCTTCAATCTGTCTA
>JAHJJB010000107.1 GCA_018823005.1 Pseudomonadota bacterium
ATAAACACGAATTCTATATCATTGATTATTTTATGCAAATCAGTTATGATAAAAAAAAGTGCACAGTCGTTAGTGAATAGTGAATGGAAGAATTGAAGCTCCCCGCAGCAAGCTACGGGGAATCTTCGAATCCTTGAATCCTTGAACCCTTTTTACCAGAAACCATGAACCATAAACCGGAAACTTGATTTATATGTTCATTCCCACAACAAAAGAAGAAGTGAAAAAACTTGGGTGGAACTCGCTGGATGTTGTTCTTGTAACAGGAGACAGTTACATAGACAGTCCGTTTATCGGGATATCGGTAATCGGAAAGGTGCTTATAAATGAAGGATTCCGTGTCGGTATCATTGCACAGCCGGATCTTGATTCGGAAAAAGATATCTCCAGACTGGGTGAACCGGAACTGTTCTGGGGGATTACAGGCGGCTGCATCGATTCAATGGTCGCAAATTACACGGCCTCAAAAAAAAGAAGAAAGAAAGACGACTACACGGCAGGCGGAAACAATACCCGCCGCCCCGACCGTGCCGTTATAGCCTATTCGAATCTTGTAAGAAGATATTTTAAAAACACAAAACCGCTCGTTTTAGGCGGAATTGAAGCAAGCCTCAGAAGAATACCCCACTATGATTTCTGGTCAAACCGGATGCGCAGATCCATATTGTTTGACGCAAAAGCCGATTATATTATCTACGGCATGGGTGAAAAAACGGCGGTTGAACTTGCAAATAAATTCAGAAACAAATCTGACGCAAAGGATCTTCCCGGCATCTGCTATATATCGAATGAATCCCGTAATGGCTATCTGGAGCTTCCCGCTTATGAAGATCTCCTCAAAGATAAAACACAATTCATAGACATGTTCACAACATTTTACAGAAACAATGACCCTTTGACAGCAAGGGGACTTTCCCAGAAACATGGCTTGCGCTATCTTATACATAATCCGCCTGCACCATATCTTTCATCAAAGGAGCTTGATGCAATATACGAAATGGATTTTGAAAGAGACCTCCATCCCTTCCATAAAAATGACGGCAAGGTAACGGCTCTTGATACCATAAAATATTCAATTTCGACACACAGGGGATGTTACGGAGAATGCAATTTCTGTGCGATTTCCGTTCACGAAGGAACAACGGTAAGATGGAGAAGCGAGGAATCAGTCATCAGGGAAGCAAAACTCCTGGCTTCGTATCCTGATTTTAAGGGGTATATTTCAGATATCGGAGGACCCACAGCCAACATGTACGGATTTGAATGCGAAAAAAAACTGAGAAGTGGAAGCTGTGTTGATAAACGGTGCATATATCCGAAAGTCTGTTCCAAATTAAAACCTGATCACGGCAGGCAGATATCTCTCCTGAAGAAACTGAAGCAAATCAAAGGGATCAAAAAAATATTTGTTTCTTCCGGCATCAGGTACGATCTGCTTCTTTCTGACAAAAATTGCGGGGTAAAATATCTGAAAGAGATTGTGCTTGATCATGTATCGGGTCAGTTGAAAATAGCTCCGGAACATAATAATGAAAAAGTCCTTCAGATGATGGGAAAACCCGGAACAGAATCCCTTTCCGAATTTGTAACCCTGTTTAACAATCTCACTAAAGCCGCCGGGAAAGAGCAGTATTTAACCTACTATTTCATTGCGGCACATCCCGGCTGCAATGAAAGCGACATGAAAAAACTGAAAGCCTTTACATCACACAGTTTGAAAATAAATCCCGAACAGGTACAGATCTTTACACCGACTCCTTCGACTTACTCAACCTTGATGTATTATACTGAGATTGATCCCTTTACAAAGATGAAAATTTATGTTCAAAAAGATAATATGTTAAAAGAAAAACAGAAAGAAATACTTACATCAAAAAGGACGGCTAAAAGTGAAAAGATATAATCGGGTATTTTTTATTGCAGCGGTTATTATTATGCTGATTGCACCTTTTGCGGCAGGTGAATCACCTGAAAAGAGCATCGATAATAACGTGGAAGAAAAACAGGTGGTTAAAAGCAAGAGCATAATACTTCCGGATGAAACCCTTTTTGACCCTCTTATTGCCGATCCCCGATGGCCGCATTTCTCAGTTGCCTACCAGAGTTACATAAACGATGATGAACTGAAAAACGTGGGGGCAACAAGCTTCGGCGAAACATTTCCCCTGTACAGTGGAAATGCATATGGGGGAAGATGGATAACCGGAATTCAGGCTGCCGTTTTTGCCTTTTTCAACCTTGATGCCGATTCAATGGACCTTATAAACGCCGACTACTGGGTCGGTATTCCGGTAGCCTACAGGAAAAATAACTTTTCTGCACTTTTCAGGCTCTTTCATCAAAGCTCACATCTCGGAGATGAATACCTTCTTTACAATAAAGTTGACCGCGTCAATTTAAGCTTTGAAAGCATAGATCTGAAGCTTTCCTATGACATAAACAAAGCGTTTCGCATATATTCAGGTTCAGGTTATATTTTCCACAGGGAACCTTCGGATCTTAAACCTTTTTCAGCACAGCTTGGGTTTGAATATAAAAGCCCCGAAACCATTTTCGGCAATACTTTAAGGCCTGTCGCGGCTGTTGATTTCAAAACATGGGAAGAAAATGACTGGAATATTGACACATCTGTCAGGTTCGGCATCCAGCTTGAAAATATCGAGGATAAAAAGCGAAAGATTCAGCTCATGCTTGAATACTTCAATGGCCATTCGCCTCACGGCCAGTTCTATGAGAAAAGCATAGAATATACAGGAATCGGAATCCATTTCTATTTTTAAGACGCATAAAGAGAGAAGGATTGAGGTTAATTCCCAGCAACATGCCTTACGAATAAAGGAAAACGCTTATGGATATTATTGATCCTTTAAAGGGTATAATCGGAGCAATCAATAGTTTTTGGAACGCCAATGAATCGTGGCGATTTGCTGCCTTTATAATTATTCTTCTGGGAGGCATATCCGTTTTTGAATTTCTTTTCCTTTTTGTGAAAAAAAGATTCAAGATATTTATCCAATCAAAAGGTTATTCACCCGACAAATGGAAACTGTCTGTTTTTAAGCCGTCTTTCCGGCTCGCATTTATTGCACTCATAATCCGGTTAACTGAACCGTTTTTTATTTTCTCGCACGATCATCATACAATCTTCAGGATTATAGAGTATTTTTTCCTCGCCCTTGCAATAATTCTTGTTTTCTTTGAAGGTATCAGTCTTCTTGACATGATGCTATTGCCTCTACCTGAAGGCTTCAGAAATCAATTTCCAAAAGATGCCCTTGTAAAGTTTAAAAGAAATTTAAAGATTGCAATAATAGTTTCGGTTGCGGCCGGATTTTTATGGGTTCAAAAGGATCTGCTTCCCGAATGGATTGTAAATCATTTCCTGTGGAAATATCTTATTGCCCTCGTTGCCATTGACATAATCTTTGTTATCGCAAGAGAAACGGACAGATTATTATCGGGTATTATTATAAGCCTGAAAGATTTGGAAGAAAAAACTCGGTTCTGCATTGTCTTAAAATCAACCCTTTGGCCCATAAGGCTTTTCTTCATTACTCTGGCTGTTTACATGGTAATGCAAATACTCGATTTGCCGCTGTATATGGAAAAAATTTCTGATCGTTCCATAGCCGTGCTTACTACACTTGCTGTCGTTTTATTTGCTTACAGTCTTATAGATGTTGCTGTTTACCAGCTGACAAAGTATGCTTTAAGGGATGACAACCAGCTCGATCTTTCGTTTGTCCAGATGTTCCGGATAATATCAAGGGTAGTTGTCATTATTTTTGGATCGGTGTACCTGATACAGGTAGTCTTTGGAAAGCCCATGAGCACGCTCCTGGCAGGCCTTGGCATTGGCGGCCTTGCCGTTGCACTGGCGGCTCAGGACACGTTGAAAAACTTCTTTGGAAGTATAATGATAATGCTCGACAAGCCGTTTATAGTTGGCCAGGTTGTTAAAGTGGAAGATCACCAGGGAACTGTTGAGAAGATCGGATTCCGGTCTACCAGGATCCGAACACTTGATGGCCATCTTATTGCAATACCGAATGAAAAAGTAGCCGTCGGAAATGTGGACAATATTACCAGCCGTCCGCACATTCGCAGGTTAATAGATATTACAATAACTTATGATACGCCCCCTGACAAGGTGGAACGGGCGGTTTCAATTATAAAGGAAATTCTTGATAACCACGAAGGAATGCACCCTGATTTTCCGCCAAAGGTTTTTTTCGATGAATTCAATGACGTATCTTTAAATATTAAAGTAATATACTGGTATTATCCGCCTGCATACTGGGATTTTATGGCCTTTAGTGAAAAGGTGAATTTTAAAATCCTGCGGGCTTTTGAAGCCGAAGGGATTGAATTTGCATTTCCCACCACAACAACATATCTGGCCCAGGACAATAAAAGGCCTCTTAATATCAGCCTTTCGGGAGGTTTTGATTATAATGAACGACCCGTAATAAAAGAGGAATAAATAAAAAGATGACAAGCAAACACAGGCCACTGATTGTGGCACACAGGGGAGCAGGAGAAGAAGCCCCTGAAAATACACGCTCGGCTTTCGATATTGCCCTCAATTATTCTGTTGATGGACTTGAATTCGATGTCAGAATTACCCGCGATGGCGTGCCTGTTATTCATCACGACAGGGCACTTGGCCAAATATCAGGAAGCCGTAAAAAAATCGAATCCGTTTTCTTCAGTGAATTAAGCCAAATGGACTTCGGAAGCTGGTTTTCCGGTAAATATAAGAATGAAAGGGTACTTACATTTGAAAAAACTATAGATCTTTACAGTAAAATAACCCGGCTTTTCATAGAAATAAAATCAAATGAAAATGATTCCTTTTCGGAAACATCCCGGATATTGACGTTAAAGGTTTTGGAAACCATAAACAAAAGAGTCCCGTATAAATATACAGGCAAGATCTTTATTCTCTCCTTTAATCTGAATATACTCGATTTTGCGCATCAGAAAGCTTCCGGTCTAAACTATGTTTTCAATCTTTCAGGGTCTTCTTTTAAGCAGCCATCTTATCCTTCTTACCTTCACGGCCTATGCCTTCCGGTGAGTAAACTATCGGGGAATTTTATGGATAAAGCTAAAAAAGGCGGGTATCGTGTTTTAACATATACATGCAACACTCCGAAACAAGTAAAAAAGGCTTTAGAGGCTGGTGCAGATGTCATCATGACAGACAAGCCGGGGTGGCTTTGCAGTTATCTGACGAAAACTATTTAAAGGGTGACGTGGAACTTTTAACTGCTGATGAACCCGTCAAATTCTCTCCAGAAAATATTTCTTACCTTATCACTTTCCTTGAGTATTTCGTGATACGAATCAGATATGCTGACAAAGTGGCAATTATGCATTCTTGAACATATGGCCTTCTGGGCTGTTTCAGATACTATCCTGTCCCTCCCCGCACCTACAATCAATACCGGCGTTTTTATTTTCCCGGCGTATTCTGCACCCGATAATATTTCTATCGATTCAAAGGCCGCATTAAGCCACCCGTATGTAACTCCACCCAGGGCAAGAGCTGGATTTTCGGCGATATTCTTATGTTCATCCATAAAACGCACCGGATCGGATGTAAGAGTGTTTCCTTCAAACTTTATGTTTTGGTACGAATAATCCTTTGAACCTGCCGAATATGAACTGCCGCAACCGATCTTTGAAGCAAAACGGGCCGCAAGTTTAATAATCCATTTCGGAAACGGAGGAACCATGATATCGATCATTGGAGATGTCAGGACGGCTTTGTAGACCACTTCCGGAAAGTTATGCAAGAAACGAAGGGCTATGTGCCCGCCCATCGAATGGGCAATAATTATCAAGGGTGAAACGGCGACGGGCCTTACGATTTTATTTACAAAATAATTCAAATCCTCAAGGTATTCGCCGTAGTTATTGATATGCCCCTTGTTCCTGTTAGTAAGGAGACGCGTTGAAAGGCCCTGCCCTCTCCAGTCCATACTGTATACATCAAATTGCCTTTGCTTCAGTTCCTCTATTGTCTCTGCATATTTTTCCATGAACTCTTTTCTGCCGCCAAGCAGGATGACTGAGCCGTTTTTCGTTTTCGCCCCGCAGTCCCATATTCCATAACGGATTGAAACATTATCTGGCGAAGTAAAATAATCAAAAACCAAAGCGATATTATCTCCCGTAATTTAAGATAAACTTATGTTGACCGTTTTTCATTTTCTTTATATAAACCAGCCGGAATACACAATAAACCTTTATTATTGTCAACTTAATATTTTCATTTAGATTCACGAGGTCAAGGACTCTAGGATTCGAGTAAAATGAGGTAAAGTGTCATAGCTAACTGCCTATCAATTATAAAGAATACTCTTTGTGCCTTCGTGTCTTTGCGTGAGAATATTTAACTTTTTTATTTCGGCTTGTCCGGGTTGGGGAAGGAAAAATGGGAAACCACACACACAATTTTGTTGAGACATACACCGGCCTTGTCGGTTTTGGTCTTGACAGGGAAACTGATGAAAACACCGTACGGTATTATCTGCAAAAATTTTCAGATGACGAGCTTTCCGGACAATTAATCGGCCGGCTTACCGATGACGAGCTTTCTGACATATTTTTCATGATAACCAGAATTCTGAAAAACCATTTGAGTGAACCTGAGTACCATTCGCTTTTTCTGAAAGACGATAGTGAATAAGGATAATATATGCTGACGGAAAAACAACTCGACAAATATGCGGACGTGCTTCTATGGGGACTTAAGACGGCCAGGACGGGCAAATACAAAAAGAATGACATCGTTCAGATCAGATTTAATCTTCCTTCAGTCAGGCTTGCCGAAATCCTGAACGAAAAGCTCCTAAAGATGGGCATAAACCCGGTTTTGAGAATGAACTCCACTCCTGTCATGGAACGTGCTTTTTACGATATTTCAAGCAGCAGGCAGATTGTTTTCACACCTCCGGGTGAAGAGGAACTTTATAAAAACATAAACGGAAGCATTTTTCTCCATGCTCCGGAATCTCTGACACATTTAAGCGGTATCGATCCAGGGAAAATCGGAAAGGCTGCAGTAGCAAGGAAACATTTGAGGGATATAATTGACAAAAGGGAGGAAAAAGGCGTTTTCGGCTGGACACTCTGCATGCTTCCGACCGAAGAGCTTGCAAAACATGCAGGCATGTCAATGAAAGAATACACAAACGAAATAGCAGCGGCATGCTTTTTAAATAAAAAATCGCCTGTTGAGGAATGGAAACGGATTCACAAGGACGCAGCCCGGATAAAGAAATGGCTTAACGGCATGAACGTCAAATCTTTTCTTATCGAATCTGAAAATATCGATCTTGAAATTACACCCGGCGCACAGAGAAAATGGATCGGCATATCGGGCCACAATATTCCAAGTTTCGAGCTGTTCATCTCTCCTGACTGGAGGGGAACCCAGGGTAAATACTTTGCCGACCAACCTTCATACAGGAGCGGTAATTATGTTGAAAACATCAGACTCGAGTTCAAGAAAGGATCGGCGGTAAAGATTGAGGCAAAAACAGGGGAAGGGTTTGTGAAAAAACAACTGGCAATGGATAAGGGCGCAAACAGAATAGGTGAATTTTCCTTAACCGACAGGAGATTTTCTAAAATAAACAGGTTTATGGCAAACACCCTTTTTGATGAAAACTACGGCGGGAGCTTCGGGAATTGCCACATTGCTGTTGGATCATCCTATTCTGACACATTCTCGGGAGATCCTAAAAAACTGACCCGCGAAATCAAGAACAAACTGGGATTCAATGATTCCGCCCTCCACTGGGATCTTGTCAATACGGAGAAGAAAAGAGTCACCGCCCGTCTTGCGGGAGGTGAAAAAATAATAATCTATGAAAACGGGAAATTTATTATTTAAAACAAAGCGCTATATAAAAGCCGATGCGTTTTGCTGCATCAGAATGAAATCTTCCTCCTTTAAACCTGCGCCGCGGACAATTTTTAATGCCTGCTCCCGGTTTATCAGATCTGAAGGTTCGTGGGTGTCTGTATTTATGACAAGTTTTGCGCCTGCTTCTGCTGCAAGTTTTGCGACATGACCGTTTGTAAGGCTGTGCCCTTTGCGCGCTGTGATCTCGAGTAGGATTCCCTTTTCTTTTGCCATCAGGACCTCCTCTATTGTTATAAGGCCCGGATGTGCAA
>JAHJJB010000013.1 GCA_018823005.1 Pseudomonadota bacterium
CACATCCCCCCATATTTCAGAACCGTAGCCTGTATTTCCGGCATCAAAAATACCCACAACCGTCCATCTCCGCATAGCAAAGAAAAGAGTATCTCCAAGCCCCGCATTCTTAAATTTCCTTGCGATACTGCGCCCGGCAAGAATTTCCAGTGATCCGGGCCTCGGAAGACGCCCCTCCTCCAGCCTTACCTGAGGCCGCAACTCAAGTGAATTTTCCGAAATTCCCCTGATTACAACATTGGCCGGACTGTTCGACTCCTTCTTCTCAAGAGTGATAAGAACAACCAGCTCTTTTGCGAGCAGCCTGCGCCCGTTTGTGCCGATAGCCACTTCCGGCTGGGTTTCAACAATGGAAGCCTGGACTCTTTCGACACCGCTCTGCACCTCTGAAACCGAAGAGCGCCGGATTACAACGACGTTATCGTATGAACCGGTATCTACAAGTGTCTTTTGCAGCCCTTCGGCAAGCATCACTATTGAAGCAAATACGAAAACGACAAGTGCCATTCCGGCGGCAGTAAGTAACGTCGTAAGTTTTCTTGCAAGGAGGTTGCGAAAGCTGTAAAAAAACAGAAGGTTCATCTTCAGCCCACCCTTCCAAGCCCGCTTGCGATAGGAACGGATACGGCCCGCCAGATCGGAAATACCGCTGCAACCACACCGACAATAAGGGCGGCGAGCATATCAAGATAAATCGTCTGTGAACTTATATTGAAAATTGGGAAAAAGTCTCCTACAGCTCGGGCAAAAGCATCTGCAGCCGGAAAAGTGGCAATAATTCCTATTGCGCACCCTATGGCCGTTATCAACAGGGATTCACCCAGGATAAGGATGGAAAGGTAAAAACCGCCGAACCCGAGTGTTTTGAATACCGCATATTCACCCATCCTCTCACGCACGGACATGGCCATCGTATTTGCCACAACAGCGAGGATAATTACTATAACCACTATGGAAACGAGCTGTATTACTGTCAGGATGGTCTGGCTTAAAGCGATGAAACTCATCTGGAATGCTTTTTCGGTCTCGGTCAGGGTTTCCGCGAAAGAATTTTTAAAAAGGCTGTCTACCGATTTACTGATTGAGGCGGCAATATCCGGAGAAGATGTTCCGACAATGTAAAAACCCACCTGGTCAGCCCTCCGGGGCTGGACCTTTTTCATAGTCTCGTTCAGATAATCCCAGTGGAAGAAAAACTGGCTTTCATCTATTGTCTTGTTTCTGCCTTTGTATATGGCCCGCAGAACAAACTCCCAGTTGCCCGGGAATATGGTGCCTCTCAAGACGATCGTATCCCCAAGTTTCCATCCGAACCTTTTTGCCAGTTTGCTTCCGACGACACAGCCCTTCCTTTCCTTTAAAAAGGATAGTTTCTGGTCGGGAGGAATTACAAATTCAGGATAGAGGTCAAGATATGTTTTGGAATCAACCGCAAAATTGGCAAAAAAATTCTTTTCTTCAATATATATTCCACCGAACCAGTTCCCTAGAGAAACTATTTTAACCCCCTCCACACCCCGTATTTTATCCTTGTATGAAAGAGGAAGAGGAAAGATAAGCGAGATCGCATTACGAGTAACCAGACGGGTGGAAGAAGATGCGTCAACTCCGGCATACCAGGCACTTACAACTGTCCTGATAAGGCCGAAGGCAAGAATTGCAACGCATATGCCGCAGATGGTCAGACCGGCACGGAGCTTGTGTCTAAAGGCATTCCGAAAAAGCAGCTTCAGGAGCATTGGCAAGAACACCCTTTTCAAGGTACTTCATATTGTTGGCTTTTTTTGCTGCCCGAGGGTCATGAGTGACCATAATAATCGTTTTCCCGATGTCACCGCTCAGCCTCTCCATAAGCCGCAGCACTTCTTCAGCCGATGCCCTGTCGAGGTCGCCGGTAGGCTCGTCAGCAACAATCATTGTGGGATCTGTGACAACAGCTCTCGCGATTGCAACCCTTTGCTGCTGGCCGCCTGAGAGCTGGCGAGGATAATGATCCATCCTGTCTTCAAGATTAACGAGCTTAAGGGCGGTGGTGACGTGTTCTTTTCGCTCTTTTTTTGAAAGATCTGTCAAAATCAGGGGCAATTCAACATTCTCAAAGGCGGTTAATACCGGAACGAGATTATAGAACTGAAAAATAAATCCGACGTTTTCAGATCTCCATTTTGCAAGCATCGATTCTGAAAGCAGGGAAATATCAATTCCGCCAACAATTATGCTTCCGCTGTCCGCCTTATCGAGACCTGCTATAAGATTGAGCAGGGTACTTTTGCCCGAGCCTGACGGCCCCATAAGGGCAAGAAAATCCCCGTCCTCAATATTCAGGGATATGTTTTCCAGGACAACGATGGTCTGACTTCCCCGGCGGTAAGATTTAGTAAGATCTTTAATCTCTACGATAAACGCCAATTCCTCTATTAATCCTCCAGAACCTTAACCTTTATCCCGTCTTTGATTATACCCGCGGGCTTTGAAATAATTATTTCGCCAATCCCTGCCCCGCTCAATAACTCCACCATGTTCCCGATCCGCCTTCCGATTTTTATCTCCGTTTTATATGCACGGCCGTCTTTTACCAGAAAAACAGACTCTTTCCCTTCAATTCCGGTTATTGCATCAGCCGGAATCGCCGCTAAAGGTTTTTCTTCTTCCAGCAGGACCTCACGGGAAAGAAAGGCTACCTTGGCGCTCATCTCGGGAAGTATCCGCGGATCATTTTCCTTAAAGGCCACCTTGACCATGACCGATGCCTTGGTCCTGTCGGCAGTTGGAACTATCATGTGGACCGCTCCTCTGAACCGTGAATCCTGCAGGGCATCAAGCTGGATCTCGCACGGCTGTCCGCTTTTGACAATGGCGATATTCGACTCGGAAACATCAACTTCCACCTGAAGTGATTCCATATCCGCAATGTCCACAACCGCTGCCTTTGCATTCGTGGCTGCACCAAACGGTGTAATAATATCGCCAATGTCAGCGTTCTTTGTAAGCACCACCGCGTCAAAAGGTGCCCTTATAGTAGCGTAATCAAGCTGTACTTCGGCTTCCTTTAGCGCTGCTTCACTGGCCTTGATTGAAGACTTCTGGGCTGATACGGCGGCTTTTGCCTTTTTCCATCTTGCTTCGGCAACATCATTTTCAGATCTCGCCACGCTTCCCTTTTCAGAGAGTTTTAACATCCTGTTAAAATTCAATGCAGCGTCATCGAACTCTGCCATAGCCTGCTCCAGAGCAGATTTGGCAGCATTGACG
>JAHJJB010000108.1 GCA_018823005.1 Pseudomonadota bacterium
CCATGAAGGAGGCTTATCCCGAATTTGACGGGGCTGAAGCATTCATAACAAATGTCATAAAGAACGAGGAACTCCGGTTTTCCGAGACTCTTGATAACGGATTGAAAATTTTAAATGATACCCTTTCGGAAATTAAGGCGAAAGGTCAAAACACCGTTCCCGGTGATGTCATATTCAAACTGTATGACACCTTTGGTTTCCCTGTTGATATTGTGAGAGATGTTGTAAGAGATGAAAAACTCTTTCTCGATATGGACGGCTTTAATGGAGCGATGGAGGTGCAGAGAGAAAAATCAAGATCTGTCGTTTCTTTTACCGGAATAAGCGAAGCATATAAAAATCTCTCCGCAAAAAGGCTGATACCGGAATTTGTCGGATATGATAAGCTTTCATGCGATTCAAAAGTTCTCCTTATTGTTGAAAACGGGGAAGAAGTTGCCGAATCCGGGCCAGGCCGGGAAATAGAAATTGTCACAGAAGAAACCCCGTTCTACGGAGAATCAGGGGGGCAGGCTGGAGATACAGGACTCATAAGATCAGAGAATCTCGAGATATCTGTGTCCGATACAGTAAAAGACCCGACAGGCATAATAATTCACAAGGGCAAAGTCATTAACGGAACTGTGAGCAAAGGACAGGTGGTGACTCTTGCTGTAGACAGCGAAAGACGCAGCGCGGTTGCCAGGAACCATACAGCAACACACATATTGCATTCCGTTTTAAGACAGGTTCTCGGCGACCATGTTAAACAGGCCGGGTCTCTTGTCACTCATGACAGGCTCCGTTTTGATTTTACGCATTTTTCGCAGGTTGATTCGGAATCGCTTGATAAAATAGAAATACTTGTAAATGAAAAAATCAGGGAAAATGTGCCATTGAACATAGAAGAGATGGATGCCGACAGGGCTTTCAAATCGGGAGCAACAGCTCTTTTTGAAGAAAAATATGGAGATGTTGTGAGGGTTATTTCCCTTGCCTCTTTCAGCAGGGAACTCTGCGGCGGAACCCATACTGACAGAACCGGAAACATTGGACTTTTCAAGATTACCGGGGAATACAGCATTGCGTCAGGAGTGAGAAGAATCGAAGCTTTAACCGGAACCCCTGCTGTAGTTCAGATACAGCAAACATCAGCAGTCCTCAATGAAACAGCGCGTCTTGTGAAGGAAAAGCCCGGATTATTGCTTCAAAGAGTCGAAAAACTGATATCCCAGCAGAAGCTTCTTGAAAAAGAGCTTGAAAAGATGAAGTCAAAGGTCGCATCAGCCGCGACTGATGGGATAGACGCGGATATTAAGTCGGTAAACGGTATCAGTGTGGTCGTGAAAAGGGTTACTGCAGAAACGCCTTCCGGAATGAGAGATCTTGCAGACAAATTCAGGGATAAGATCAAATCAGGAATAATTATCCTTGGAAGCGCTGCCGGATCAAAAGTTCTTCTTATAGTTGTTGTGACGAAAGACCTGACAGCAAGATATCATGCCGGAAACATTATTAAACAGGTTTCATCCGTAGTGGGGGGCGGGGGCGGCGGAAGACCCGATATGGCCCAGGCAGGCGGAAACAGACCTGAAAAACTTGATGAGGCCCTTGCAAGTGCCTATGATGTAATCGGCAGCTTATAGGATAACCTCATCTGGAAGCTCATTGATATCATCCTTAATTACAGGAAAATATCTCGATAATTCTTCGCCGCATTTTGATATTGCTTGACATACGGATTTCCCGTATTCTTTTTTCTTAATTCCTGCGGAAAGATCCGATGTTATTTCCCGCCAGAAATCAGGGGCTATTTTTTCATTGATACCTCTGTCTCCGAGTATCCATACCCGGTGTTCAAGAAGTGAAATAAAAACAAGAACCCCGGTTTCATCTTTTGTCTTATATAATTCCTTTTCATAAAAGGCCCTGACAGCCCGTTCCCTGACAGTCTCTTCAATGCGTTTATCCGATATGAAAAGAATTTTTATTTCAGGTAGTTTTGATAATATGAATTTACAAATAAAGTACAGAATAAATACCATCGGGATATAAGTCCAGATACTGGCATTTTTTGCGGCTTCGATAAAAAAGTTATATGGAAAATTCAAATTACCATATTCCCAACCCGGTTCAAAGCCGAGGACGGATGATTTAATCAACTCAATTAACAGTGAAAAAAAGCCGGAAAGTATAAAAGCCCCGAATGTTTCCGCTTCAATGTATGAATCGCTTGAATCAAGAACCATTACTGCTATTTCGCCGGAAGTCGAAGCTTCAGCTTTCTTAATAGAATTCGTAATGCATTCTTTGTCTTCCGGGCTGAATAATTCAGATGCTTTAATTTTCATGATCCATTTCCTTTTACCAGCTTCCTGATGATCCGCCGCCGCCGAAACCTCCGCCGCCGCCTGAAAAACCTCCTCCGCCGAAACCTCCTCCACCTCCAAAACCTCCGATAAAGCCTCCCGGTCTAATTCCACCGGAATGAAATTTTCCGGCTCCGCCGGTCATAGCACCGGATAAAAGCCCGAAAGCAAATCCGGCTATTGCAAGAATACCCAGCAGCAAGAGTGAAATCCCCGGGAAAGAAAACAGGGATATTGCAGGAAGGAGAATTGCGCCTGATGTGCCGCCGAGGATTTTGGAAATGCCGGACAAAGCCGCTGTTATAACAAAAAGAAAAATAAGGAGGGTAAAGATGGGGTTTTTGCCGCTTCCTTTTCGCACGGCATTCTTTTCTTATGCCTTATATTCGCCCCTGACAACCGAAACAATGGCGGTGATACCGGCCTCTATTCCGCCGTTGAAGTCTCCTTCCCTGAATTTTGGAACAATTTCATATTGTATTATTCGCCCCGACATGAGGTCTGTCAACTTTCCTTCAAGTCCCCGGCCCACTTCGATCCTGATTTTGCGGTCATTTTTTGATATAAGAAGAATGGCTCCGTTGTCTTTATTCTTTTGCCCGATTTTCCATTCTTCGGCTACCTTTATGGAGAATTGTTCCAGGACTTCTCCCTCCAGAGAGGGAATAGTCAGCACCACAACCTGGGTCGAATCGCTGCTTTCAAGCGCTGACAGCGTTTCTTCCAGTTTATTTTCTGTTTCAGGAGAGAGCACAGCAGCATAGTCATTTACTCTTCCTTTTAAGGCTGGAATGTCGAGCGCTCCGGCAGAGCATGGGAAAATAATAAAAAAAAGTGCGATAAACCAGTTTAACATGAAATATATCCTTAATCCTTTTTGTCTGAAAAGCTCACTTTGGGCGCGGTTTTCGCCGCCTCTTCAGCTTTAAAAGGCTCTTTGCGTTCAAGATGCAGCAGAAGAGAGTTGGTCAGAGAGTTGGGAAAAATTCTTATGCTGGTGTTAAAAACCTGAACGGATTTGTTATATCTGACTCTCGCCACGTTTATTCTGTTTTCAGTACCTTCAAGCTGATTCTGCAAATCAAGAAAATTCTGATTTGCCTTTAAATCAGGGTATCTCTCAACAATAACCATTAGTCTCGAAAGAGCGCCTGAAAGCTCCCCCTGTGCCTGCTGAAATTTACCGAATGTTTCGGGATTGTTTATCATATCTTTTGAAATCTGTATGGATCCGGCCTTGGCCCTTGCTTCGACAACAGCCGTAAGTGTGTCCGCTTCGTGCTTTGCATAACCCTTGACCGTTTCGACAAGGTTGGGTATCAGGTCAAGGCGGCGCTGGTAACTTGCCTCAACATCCCCCCATGCCGCAAAAACAGCTTCTTCATTCGCCTGCATCGTGTTGTATCCGCAACCAGTTAATGCAAGAACAGATATTAATCCAAGCAATAAAATAAAATACTTTTTCATGTTTCCTCCGAATTTGCGCAAAAAAACCGCGGTATTATAAAGTACTAAATTCCTGATGCATGTAAAACATCAATCATCGAAAAAACTCTTCCCTTTACTCCTTCTTTTATCCTGCCATTAAGAAAGAATATGGCATCAAGGGTTCCCTTGGCATAGATATCACGACCGTTGATATTATGGGAAAACTCAAATTTGACTGTTTGATCCTCCGAGACAAGCGTATAGGTATGCCATCCGTGTCCTTTTATGAATTCCGGGGGTATCCCCCACACGGTTTCTTGTCTTTCAGGATCTCGTTCCATTGAAATTTCCTGTTCGGCGAAAGGAATTCCTAGTTTATTAAAACAGCCGACAATTGTCTTGGCTGTTCCGCTTGTATCGGCCTTTCCTTTTTGATGGCTTTCTTTCACAGTCAATGAATAACCCCTGAACAGGTCCGGATATGTTTTGGCAGCATATTCCATCATAGCCTGAAATCCGACTATCTGTTTTGCCATGTTCGGCGAAATTATGGCGCAGATACCGGAAGAAAGAACAGTTTCAGCAAGTTTTTTTCTGTCTCCTCCGGTTGTGCCCATAACAAATGGCAGAGAATGCCTGCAGAAAAATTCAGCATTACTGTTTACGGCAGATGGATGAGTATAGTCAATGCTTATGAAGTCGCCTTCTCTTTTTTTAATTTCATTTATGATATTCTCTCTTTCCCCGGGATTAACAAGACGGATTTGAAGCGAAGAAAGTTTATATTCTTTTTCCGTTATTTCAGGACCTGTAAGTGAAAAGAGGATAAGCTCGAATCTGCCGTCATCTGCGACATGTCTGGCTACATTTGCAGCCATATTTCCGGGCATTCCGTTTACCATGACTTTTATCCTGCTCATAATTGCCTCCGCAGATTAATTGTGATTATTCATTGAAATACTGATA
>JAHJJB010000109.1 GCA_018823005.1 Pseudomonadota bacterium
AGGGACAAATGCACCAGACCTTGATTTGTTAAGGTAATCTATTATTTTGCCGAGCGTCTTAAGTGATCCCATAACTTCCGGCGGCATGGACGGAATTCCCGGGATTTTTTCTTCAAGTAATGAGAATATTTCTACTCTTTTTATTGAATCGATGCCGAGATCGGCTTCAAGATCCATGTCAAGCCCCAGTGTTTCAACCGGATATCCCGTCAGATGGCTTACAGTTTCAATAAGAGCTTCCTTTATGCTGTTTTTACAAAGCTCCTCTTTTTTATTATGCTGATAATCACTTTCCTGTGAAACAGCCTTATCCGCCTTTGCCAGGGATGTATTATAAACTGAAGTAAAGCCTGATAAATATTCTATTATTTTACCGAGAGTCTTGAGTGATCCCATAGCTTCCGGCGGTATGGACGGTATTCCAGGGATTTTTTCTTCAAGCGATGAAAAAATTTCAACTCTTTTTATTGAATCGATGCCAAGATCAGCTTCAAGATCCATGTCAAGCCCCAGTGTTTCAACCGGATATCCTGTCAGATGGCTTACTGTTGACAACAAAGCATTTTGAATGTCGCTTCCTTCATGACAGAATATAGCGTCATTTATTGAAGAAACAGGCTCTTCCTGGCGAATCAGGGGCTCCTGTTCTCTCTTGTCCACAGAATGATTTTGATATGCGTTTCCAATAATAGTTGTATTTTTCTCAGAAATGGTTGAAGCCCCGATAAAATGTTTTGTACTTTCCATTATCTTATGGAGGGCACGGCCAGCCTCAGCCTGGGTTTCCAAAAATTTCATGTGGGTTTCGGCAGTCTGTATCTGAAGAGACTGCATCGTTTTGAGTCCTTCCTCAACAATTTTAAAAGCTTGTTCAAGAAAATCGGACTTATTTATATTATGTGGTGTTTTATTATCTATGCTCATAGGATCGTCTGATCTTATCTCCCGTTTAACCTGATTTTCTTCAGGCGACTTTTTTGGGGAATATATATTGGCCGTATTATTAACTTCTTTTTGCTTCCAGTAGTTTGCTCCTGATACAGGAATGTTCATGAGTCGCTTTTCAATTTTTAAAGGCGGATGCTCCCATTTGCAAAGGTCAACATAGTGTCCCATTGATGCAACGTGACATAAGACTTTGGCAAGATCTATTAATCCGAAATTCCTTCCGGAAGAGCTGTCCATAGAAACAGCATTGAATTCACGCTCTTTTAAAATTGATTTTACAAGTCCGGTTAATACTGATTTGGGGCCGATCTCAATAAATGTACTTATGCCACTATCAAACATGTTTTTGATTTCACCTTCAAAGTTTACCTGGTTTAAAAGCTGTTCACCAAGTATCTTTTTGATAGATTTTTGATCGGCGGGATAAGGCTTTCCTGTTGTATTGGAATAAACAGGCATATCTGTGGGATTTATGCAGACATCCATTAATGTCCGCATGAAAGGTTTTAAGGCATCTTTTACCTGATCCGTGTGAAAAGCGGCTGAAACAGGAAGAATTCTGGTTGAAAGCCCCTTCCCATTGCATATCAGCTGCGCCTTTTTAATTGATTCTACTGGCCCGGAGAGAACAGCCTGATCAGGGCTGTTTATGTTTGCCAGAACGACCTTCGCATCTTGTATAATTTGATGAAGTTCGGAAACCGGGGCATTAACAGCCATCATGGCTCCATTACCGGTGGAAGATAAAGCCATGTGGCGGCCCCTTGAGACAGAGAGCCTGATAAGTGTCTCTGAATCGATCCAACCGGCAGCAAAAAGAGCTGACATTTCGCCAAAGCTGTGACCACATGCAGCATCAGGTTTTATACCGAATTTTCTGAGAACTTCCAGCATGGCCGTACTCACTGCCCCGATCGCGGGTTGGGCAAACTCTGTTTTTCGCAGACGTCCTTCCTGAAATTCCTTTGCAGCATCAGCTTGAGCCTGAACAGGATAAATATAGTCAGTAAGCAATGTCTGGTTGCTGAAAATCCTGTTAGCACTTTCCATTGCTTCAAGGGCTTCAGGAAAGATACATATAATATCGCGCCCCATATTCACATACTGACTTCCCTGACCGGGAAAGGCAAACGCAATTTTCCCTTTTTTAGAAGGTCCGCCGTAAAACATGTTGTTCGTATTCCATGAGGTTTTCTCACGGTTGCGTTCCATGATGTCAAGGCTGTTTTCTAACATGCCTGGAAGTTCTCCAAATGCCTGATCCTGCAAACGTTTGCCACGTTCTGCAATAAAAAGAATCTTGTGGGGATCTTTTGAAGAAAAACGGCGTCTTGTTTCTGAAGCTTCAAAGGCAATCGTGTCTACGGAAAAATCTTTTTCGATTCTATATTTGAAATCAGAAATGCATTTTACAAGTTCAGAATATGTGGGGGCAGATAATGCGATTATTTCAACCGATCCGTCCCATGCAGTTTCCTGTTTGGAGTGTTTATATTCTTCAAGTACAACATGAAAATTGCTTCCCCCGAAACCAAAAGAGCTGACTCCGCAACGACGCGGCTGCTCTTTTTTTGAAAACCAGGGTCGCCTGGATGAATTAAGATAAAAAGGGCTTTCGGATATATTTAAAACAGGGTCCGGCATGTCTGCTTTAAGTGTAGGGAGGAGAGTTTTGTGATAAACGGAAAGAGCCGCCTTGATCAATCCTGCAGATCCTGCCGCAGCTTTTGTATGGCCGATCATGGATTTCACAGAGCCTATGGCACATTTTTGAAGCTTTCCGTCAGGGTTTCCAAAAACCTCGGTTAAAGCCTGAAATTCCACCTGATCTCCGACACGCGTTCCTGTACCATGTGCCTCTATAAGGTCAATGCTTGAAGGATCAACCTGAGCATCTGCATATGCCAGATTTAATGCCTTTACCTGGCCTTCTTTTCTGGGGGCATATATGCTCTGAGCCTTTCCGTCACTCGAAGTTCCGATTCCTTTTATAACAGCATATATTTTGTCTCCATCCCTTTCGGCTTCCTTCAGCCTTTTTAATACAAGAATACCGATTCCTTCGCCAAGAACTGTGCCATCCGCGTCTTTTGAGAAAGGCCTGATATCCCCGGTAGGAGAAAGAATGCGTGTTTTTGAAAAGCACATATGCATGAAAATATCATTGAGGGCATCAACTCCTCCGGTAATAACCATATCGCTTCTGCCGGTAGTGAGTTCCAAAACAGCAAGATGAATTGCACTTAAAGAGCTTGCACACGCAGCATCAACTACGCAGTTGGTTCCGCCAAGATCAAGGCGGTTGCATATCCTGCCTGCTATTACATTTCCTAATAGTCCGGGAAAAGAATTTTCCTGCCATGAGACAAAAGAATCGGAAATTTTTCTGATGATTTCCTCGGCCTTATCAGATGAGATCCCGGAATCGGAAAGGGCTTTTCTCCATTTAGGATGGCTGAGTCTTGAACCCAAAGGGATTGCTAGTTCCTGGGTGCCGGTAGCGCCGAGTATTACGCTGGTCTTGTCTCTGTTAAATATTTTGTTGCTGTAATAGCCTGAATCTTCAAGTGCTTTCTTTGCAGCAATCAGGGCAAGCACCTGTGAGCTGTCAGTTGCTTCAAGAGAAGAAGGAGGTATCCCAAATTCTGAGGGGTCAAACATTACCGGAGAAAGAAAGCCTCCCCGTTTGCAGTATACATGATCCGGTTTTGTCGGATCTTTGTCAAAAAAATCTTCAGAAGACCAGTGAGTTTCCGGCAAATCCGTTATGGAATCTTTCCCGTGAAAAAGCATGTGCCAGTATTCTTTAACTCCCGGCGATCCGGGAAAGAAACAGCCTATTCCTATTATTGCAACAGGTCCACCATGTTTTTTTGTTTTATTAACGGATTTCAATAGGAAACCTTTTAACCACTTAGCATACAAATTGTTGCATTCCGCTGAAAAGCTGCGGCCTAAAATTTAAATAATATATTTCGACAGTTCTGATAATTCCATGGGAGAGAGCTTTTTTGCCTCGTGAGGCAGAGCTATTCCCTGGTTGGAAATCCATGCTACACGTGTTAATACTGCGGCCCCGAAAAGAAGGTTCATGGCAACTGTAACTGTTTTTCTGTTCTCAGGTTTTTCGAGAAAGGAACCTTTAACCCACTGGTTAAAAGCGCCCATAGAAGGACCGCACCAAATCTGGTAATCAATTTTTCTCGACGGGTCGCCGTCCTTTGCCCAGTTTGATGACCGACCCAGATAGGATCTGAAAACAAGAGCCATCCTGTGCTTGGGGTTTTTTTCTGCCCTGTCTATCTGGATCGGATCCCGGTTATTAAAAAATTTTTTTGCTTGTTCCCATTCTTCATCGAATCTGTTTCTTAATATATCCCGTTCTATAACTGTGCGTTCGCTCACCGGAATGTCATCATAACAGTTATATTTGGAATAGATATCGTATAGTTTTGCTGCCCTGAAGGGAAACAGGGTTCCGCGTTTCAGCACCTGGACTTTAACTCCCATTTCAAACATGTCAGCAGAAGGGGCCATTGTGACATCCGCATGACCTGCTTCTGACAGCATTTTGCGGACTATTTCTGAAGTTCCGGCTTCCACACAGGATTGGTTGATCGAGCCTGTTAAAACATAGGAAGCTCCCATGGCAAAGGCTGCTGCTGTTGAATGGGGAGTTGATATTCCACCCCCAAGACCAATACAAGGTATCTGTTGATATTTATATTTATCTTCCAATTCGTCCCTGAGAGCAATCATGGAGGGAAGAAGGGAAATGGCCGGTCTGTTGTCTGTATGTCCTCCCGAATCTGCTTCCGCAGTCAAATCTTCTGCTACCGGAATATATCCCGCAAGTTGAGCTTCCTTTTCCGATATCAGTTTCCTTTCAACGAGCTGCGCAAGGGTTTTGGGAGCGGGAGGTGAAAGGAATTTTCTTGCTGTCTCGATCCTTGATACTTTTGCAATAATCCTGTTGGGACAAACCACAGAGCCTTCATTATTGATATGTATTCCCTTTACTCTGTAATAGATGAGCGGGAGTGTATGGTCTATGTAAGCGGATGCGCTGACAAGGTTTACCTTCCGTTTAAGATACAGATCAACTAATTTGTTTTCAAGTTCAGGATCATTAGGGCTGTGAATCAGGTTAAAGCCAAAAGTTACTTCTCCCAGACTTTCTTTCAGGCTGCATATGGCCGAATCAACCTCATCCGGTGAAAGCCCTGCAGCTCCAAAAAACCCCATGAAGCCTGAACGGCCTGCTTCCTGTACCATTTTGACTGAAGTTATGCCATTTGCCATTGCTCCAATTATATAGGCATACCGAACATTGTATCTTTTCTTGAAGGAAGGATCCCCAAGCTTTTCAGGGTGTAAAGGTGGAGCATAGCCTGAAAGAGGATAAGAGTTTGAAACAGAAGACAGCCCCCCTCCTATTGATATTGATCCCCCTTTGCCAACGGCAATATCGCCGTTCATACTTACAAGAAACACCGGCTGGGTTACATCGAGTATGGCATCGCTTATGGCTTTAGTTCCTTTTTCCGGGAATTTGCCAGAATTTGACCACCAGCCCGAATCATTATTATCTTTTATCGACTGCATTTAAAGAAAGAGACCGTTTTAAAGTTATTTATATTTATGCAATGTGTTGTTTTATTGTCCATCAAGAATCTTATTTTGTAAACAAAATACCATTATGTGTCAAGAGCGGATTGTTTGCCTGATGTCAACCTCTGGGATGATACTGACTGTGTATCTTCTTTAAATGTTCCCGTACGACATGGGTGTAAATCTGCGTTGTCGAAATATCAACATGCCCCAGCATAACCTGAACAGATCGTAAATCAGCGCCTCCTTCAAGAAGATGGGTTGCAAAGGAGTGCCTTAAACTGTGAGGAGTGATTGTTTTTGTGATATTGGCCTTGGTTGCATAGCGTTTTATCAATTTCCAGAACCCCTGACGGGTCAATGGCTTTCCTTTTCTTCCAACAAATAAAAAATGGCTCATGTATTTTTTAAGCAGGACCGGTCTTGCGGTTTTGACATATTCATTAATTTTTTCTTTTGCGAAAAGACCTATCGGAACCACCCTTTCTTTCGAACCTTTTCCGAACACCCTTACGAAGCAGGCATCAATATTGACATCGAAAAGCTTTAAGTTAATGAGTTCTGAAACCCTGAGGCCTGCTGCATAAAGAAGCTCAATCATTGCAGAATCCCTTAAACCAGAAGGCTTGTTTGTATCAGGTATACTCAGAAGATTCTTAACCTCGTCAACCGATAATACATGAGGAAGGTGGAGCCCGCTTTTGGGAAGGTCAATCACTCTTGCGGGATTATGGGTTATGAATTTCTCCTGTGCCAGAAATTTGTAAAAACCTCTTAAGGTTACAAGATGCCTGGCCCTTGACCTTGCTTTCATTCCTTCGTCTCTCAGCGAAATTATATGCTTAAGGATTATGGATGTATCGGCATCGGAAATATCAGTTATTCCTTTTTTATCAAGAAATTGAGTATATCTTGCTATATCGCTTCCGTATGATTCCAGGGTTTTTTTTGAGAGCCCCTTTTCAACGAGCAGGTAGTTAAGATATTGATCGACAAGAAAGTCAATGGATGGCATCTGGTTAAACGCTCATTAAATATTTTGAGGAATCAAGCTTATTAAGGACTTCGGCTTTATTTTTTCTGACAACAACCATGTTTTCAAG
>JAHJJB010000110.1 GCA_018823005.1 Pseudomonadota bacterium
TCAAGAATGAACATCTCGATGTCAGAACCGTAACACTCGGAATAAACCTTTTCGACTGCGTCAGTCATGATCTGAACACACTTAAAAAGAATATACACAATAAAATAATGAGTGTCGCGGGAAATCTTGTTAATGTCTGTGACAAGATTGGTGAAAAATACGGCATTCCGGTTGTTAACAAGAGAATCGCCGTAAGTCCTGCTGCCGTTTTCGGAGCACCATTTTCATCTTCACAGTTTGTTGAAATAGCTAAAACCCTGAATCTTGCCGCAACAGAAGCAAATGTCGACTTCATCGGAGGGTTTACAGCACTTGTCGAAAAAGGAATGTCAAAAGGTGACAAAGCGCTTATTGAGGCCATTCCGGAAGCCCTTACAGAAACAGACCGCGTATGCTCTTCCATTAATGTAGCTTCATCGCGTGCCGGAATTAACATGGATGCAGTGCTTATAATGGGAAAAACCATTAAAAAAGCGGCTCAGCTCACAGCTGATAAAGACGGCCTCGCGTGTGCCAAGCTGTGCGTTTTTGCAAACATACCTCAGGACATACCATTTATGGCAGGAGCATACCTCGGAATAGGAGAACCTGAAGCTGTAATCAATGTGGGCGTTAGCGGTCCGGGTGTTGTAAAAAAAGCAATTGACCGGGCTATAGCTTCCGATCCCAAGATAGATCTGGGACACATAGCCGAATTGATTAAACGGACAGCATACAAGGTAACACGGGTCGGAGAGTTAATCGGAAGGGAAGTCGCCGATAACCTTAATATCCGTTTTGGGGTCGTAGACCTTTCACTTGCACCGACTCCAAATGTTGGGGACAGCGTTGGAGAAATATTCCAGAGTCTCGGCCTATTGAGCATAGGAGTACCCGGCTCAACAGCAGCATTGGCACTATTGAATAATGCCGTAAAAACCGGTGGAGCCTTTGCAAGCTCCCATGTCGGAGGTTTGAGCGGAGCCTTCATTCCTGTTAGTGAAGATTTGAATATATCGGAATCGGTAAGGGCCGGTTATCTTTCTCTTGAAAAACTTGAAGCTTTAACAAGTGTCTGTTCAGTCGGATTAGACATGGTAGCAATTCCCGGCAATACTTCTGAAGATACTATTGCAGCCATAATAGCAGACGAAATGGCAATTGGAGTCGTCAACAAGAAGACAACAGCGGCAAGGCTCATCCCTGTACCGGGTAAAAAAGCCGGTGAAAGCGCTTATTTCGGGGGGCTTTTGGGGCAGGCTATAATTATCCCTGTTAATAATGCCGATGGCTCAAACAGATTCATCAGATTCGGAGGACTTATTCCCGCACCTATCCAGAATCTTACAAACTGATCATTTGACCGTTACAACAGGGCAATGGGCATTCAAAATAACGTACTGGGCAGTTGAGCCAAAGAGAAGTTTTCCCACTTTTGATCTTCTTTTTACTCCTATGATGATTTCATCTATCCCGTTTTCCTTTGCAAAAGAGACCAGATCCTCTCCCGGTGTTACTCCGCGAATCATAAGATGGGTTTTGCAAAATATTTTCTCTTTCTCAAAATATTGTTTTGCGTTTTCAAGGCCCTTTTCCGCTGCCGAAATATCCTGAATATCACTTTCTGTTCCCTCTTCCAGCGAGGTCACCACGTCAACTTCTGCATCAAAAGCTTTTGCATGTTTTAAGGCAAGAGCTAAAGCACGGCTTTCAGCACCCAATTCATAATATCCTACCAAAATCTTCATGCCGGTTTTCCTTTCATAAAGTAACTTAAAAAAACAATCTTAATCGACTCATAAAAAGTCAATTTTTCACACGAAGGCACAAAGACACGAAGAAAGGCCTATTGAAACATTCAGATTTTTCTTTGTGTCCTCCGTGATCTTTGTGTGAGAACGACTTTTTGTTAAAGCATCAATGTTCACCAAACTTTTATTACAAAATATATTAATCAAATTCAAGAGATAAGGTTGTTTTTATCCAAAATTTATTATCAGTTCCGGCAAGAATTGAAATTATTATCATGGTTTTTATGAAAGAATTATTTACTAAACGGTTTCTTTCCGGTATTATTCAAAAAATGAAAGTCTTAAATATTATCTTTTCATGATATGTAAATATGTAAATTTTCATTAAGAGGTGATTTATGAAAGGAAAAGAAGAACATTATTTCACGGCACTTTATGAAGTGGCAAAGGTTGTAAATGCTTCGCTGTCACATTCTCAGGTTCTTGAAAAAATCGTCTCCTGTGTGGCCGAAGCCATGAATGTCAAGGCCTGCTCACTAAGACTTCTTGAACATCGCCGGAAAAAACTGTTATTGGGAGCACATTGTGGACTGTCAGACGGTTATATACGCAAAGGTCCGGTGCTTGTAGAGGAAAGCGGTCTTGACAAGAAAGCGCTCAAAGGCAATACAATCTGGCTTAAAAATGCCCAGAAAGACAAGGATTTCCAGTACAATGAGAAAGCAAAGGCAGAAGGGATCAAATCTGTACTTGTTGTTCCGCTTATGATTGAAAAAAAAGCAATAGGAGTCTTAAGGGTATACACCAAAGACGAAAAAAAATTCGATGCCGGTGAAATAAAATTCCTTGAGGCCGCAGCTAATCTAAGTGCTATTGCTCTTGAAAAAGCCAGGCTCCATCAGGCCCTTCGCAAGGATTATGATTTGCTTATCGCCCATAAATATCGTCTTGATGACAATTAAATACAAAGGTGGTGACTTATGATTCGTGTAGGTATAAACGGATTTGGAAGAATAGGCCGTCAGGTACTAAAAGCTATTCTTGAAAGACATCCGAAAAAGCTTGCAGTTGTGGCAATTAACGATCTTTTTGACGTAGAAACCAATGCTCATCTCTTTAAATATGATACAAATTACGGCCGGTTTTCAGGCAAAGTCAATGTTGCAAAAGAGAGCATAATCGTTAATGGAAAGACTATGAAGAGTTTTGCCTTCCGTGACCCTGCTGAAATACCATGGGATGAAGAAGGTGTTGACATAGTTATCGAAAGTACCGGTCTTTTCAAAACAGGACCCAAGGCCGCAGCTCACATTGAGGCAGGAGCCAAAAAAGTCATTATTTCAGCTCCGGCAAAAGAAGAAGATCTTACTGTAGTAATGGGTGTTAACCATACAGAATACCGCCCGAAAGAGCATCACATTATTTCAAATGCCTCATGTACCACGAACTGTCTTGCGCCTCCTGCTCTTGTAATACACAGAGCTTTTGGTATTGAAAAAGCTTTAATGACAACTATTCACTCATATACCGCTGACCAGCGCCTGATGGATCTGGCTCACAAAGACCTGAGACGGGCACGTGCAGCTGCCATGAATATCATTCCAACCACAACCGGTGCTGCAAAGGCGATTGCACTTGTTATACCCGAACTCGCTGGGCGCTTTGATGGTTACTCCCTGAGAGTACCAACACCGACGGTCTCTGTTGTTGATTTTGTTGCGATCCTCCAGAAAAAAACCGAAACCGATATTTTAAGGGCAGAGCTGAAAAAAGCAGCCGAAACCGATCTCAATGGAATCATGGCATGCGAGAATGAGCCTCTCGTATCAACAGACTTTAAAGGCGATTCCAACTCGTCAATAGTTGACATGGAATTTACTCAGATACTTGGCGGAAATATGGCAAAGGTTGTGGCCTGGTACGACAATGAATGGGGCTACTCCTGCAGGGTTGCAGACCTTGCAGCTTATATGGCCGACAAAGGCCTTTAGGAAAACAGGTTCAGCATAATAAATTGAACAATAAAAACAGCTTTATTGTCGGAATAATCTCAGATACTCATGGCCGGCTTTCGGATTCTGCTGTAACTGCTCTTGCCGGCTCGAAACTGATTATCCATGCCGGGGATATCGGAGAACCGGCAGTTCTTGAAAAATTGAAAATAATAGCTCCGGTTTTCCCGGTAAAGGGAAACATGGACAAAGGGGCCTGGACACATGAAATACCCGATTCAGAAATAGTTAATGAGGGCGCTGTTTCCCTTTATATTCTGCATGATGTTTCAAGGATTGACCTTGATCCTGCTGCTTCCGGATTCAGCGCTGTAATTTTCGGGCACACGCACAGACCATCTATCGAAAGGCAAAACGGGGTTCTTTTTATCAATCCGGGAAGTGCCACCCAGCCAAGAAGCAATTATCCCCCGTCAGTTGTTCTTCTTAAAGTAACAGACAAGCTCCTTAAGGCTCAACTGGTTGCTCTTTAACACTTGGAAAAAGTGGTCCAGGATTCGAGGATTCAAGTGTCTGTTTTCTAATAAATTTTTATTTGTGGATATTTTTATGATTCTTATGTTAATAGCGATTGCCGGAATAATGTTCCACTTCGTGTCACTTGAACCCCGGAATCCTTGACCTCTTGAACCCTTGAATCACCGACTCTTTTGGAGGTTATTCATACTTATTTATTGATCAACTTTAAGCTTTGCCGACCGCATTGCATGTCTTTTATGTGCAGAAAGAGCTGCTTTTCTGATACGGATTGAAACAGGTGTGACTTCCACCATTTCATCCTCGCGGATGAAATTTATCGCACGTTCAAGCGTCAGAGGCCTTACCGGTGAAAGGATGACATTATCATCCTTTCCGGCCGCTCTCATGTTTGATAATTTTTTCTCCTTGCATGGATTTACGTTTATATCCCCTTCCTTGTTATGCTCACCAACAACCATCCCTTCATATACCGGGTCACCCGGTGCTATTAAAAGATGGCCTCTGGGCTCTAAATTAAAAAGAGCATAAGGCACTGCATTGCCCTGCCTGTCAGATACTATGGAGCCGGTAAATCTTACCGGAAAATCACCCCTGTACGGCTCATAGCCGGAAAAATATGAATTCATGATACCTGTTCCCTTTGTGTCCGTAAGGAACTCATCTCTATAGCCGATAAGGGATCTTGAAGGAATGGAAAATTCCATCCTTATTCTGCCTCTCCCGTTATTAACAAGATTTGTCATTCTTCCTTTCTTCGAAGAAAGTTTTTCTGAAACAACTCCAAGAAAGTTCTCATCGCAATCAATGAAAAGGTGTTCTATAGGCTCAAGTTTTTCACCATCCCGATATTTTACAATTACCTCGGGGCGCCCTACGCAAAGCTCAAAACCCTCCCTGCGCATAGTTTCAATCACTATTGCGAGCTGGAACTCCCCTCTTCCCTTAACAATTAATGAGTCCCTGTCTCCGGTCTCCTCCATCTGGACAGCAACATTTCTTAATGTCTCCTTGTTGAGACGTTCACGTATCTTGCTCGACTGGACATATTTGCCCTCCCTTCCCGAGAAAGGAGACGTGTTTATCGTAAATTTCATCGAAACCGTAGGCTCGTCCACGGAAATTCTCCTGAGGGGTTTTGGAAATTCCTTCGTACATATAGTATCGCCAATTTTAACATTTTCAATCCCCGAAAGAACTATGATATCCCCCGGCTCGGTGTTTTCAATTTCAGCCAATTTCAAACCAGCGTAAGTCTGTAATTTTGATACTTTAAGTGGAATATGTTTCCCCTCGCTGTCAATGCAGACAAGGCTGATATTATGGCCTGTTTTCCCGTTAAATACTTTGCCAATGGCAAGCCTGCCAAGGTAATCCGAATAACCTAGATCAGAAACAAGCATCTGGAAAGGCTCGGTTGTGTCATATGTCGGGGGGGGAATCTCCCTTATTATGGTATCAAGAAGCAAATGGAGATCCTCTCCCTTTTCTTCTAAGGTTTTTTGTGCAATCCCTTCCCTGCCGATTGCATAAAGGAGTGGGAACTCAAGCTGCTCCTCGGTCGCGTCAAGATCGATCATAAGATCATATATTTCATCCAAAACCTCATCAGAACGTGCATCTTTTCTGTCTATTTTATTTATAACAACAATTACTTTCAAGCCTGCAGCAAGAGCTTTTTTCAGAACAAAACGCGTCTGAGGGAGCGGGCCTTCAGATGCATCGACCAGCAAGAGAGCCCCATCGGACATTGAAATGGCCCTTTCAACCTCGCCACCAAAGTCTGCGTGGCCGGGAGTATCAATAATGTTTATTTTAACCCCTTTCCAGACTACCGAACAGTTCTTAGCGGCAATAGTAATTCCCCTTTCACGTTCAAGATCCATGGAGTCCATTATCCTTTCATCAACTTCCTGGCCAACCCTGAATAAACCGCTCTGTCTGAACATCGCATCAACAAGGGTTGTTTTTCCGTGGTCAACGTGAGCAATAATCGCAATATTTCTTATTCTTTCATTGTTATTCAATTTTGGCATCAATTCTTCCTGTCTTTGAAATTAAAATAGCTCCCCTCTGCAAGCAACGGGGATTTCGCTCTCTGTTACGGTTTAATAAGGAGCAGAGTACGGAGTATAATCACTATGGGCTGGATTGCAATCAATTATGGAATATTAAAGCTGCGTCCTGTTATTGTTTTAATGATCTCTTTTCATGATCATCAGGGTTCTTTCTGATTCGATATAAGGAATTGAATATTTTATAATTTTTGTATCATATGATAGTCCTGAAGCAATAATATTGCCCTGTTTCTGATTGCCTCTAAGCCTTGCCGACTCAATTTCTTCATGGCTTATTTTCCCCTTTAAGGCGATCATTATTCCATTTTCTGCAAGAACCGGCAATGCCGACTCAACAAATTTATCGAGGGATGAAAAGGCGCGGCAAATGACAACATCAAAGCGTTTTTTGTTTTCTGATAAATTTTCCACCCTCGCCTGACAAGCATTAATATCTTCAAGACCGAGAGTCCTTATTACATGCTTCAAAAAGGATGTTTTTTTCCGGGAAGAATCAACCAGGGATACAGAAAGAGACGGAAGAATAACCTTCAGCGGAATTCCGGGAAACCCCCCTCCGGAGCCTATATCAAGCATTGATGAGCCGGCAGGTATTATGCGGGCAGGAGCTAATGAATCAAGAAAATGTTTGACAGCAACTTCAAAAGGATCGGTAATAGCGGTTAAATTTGTTTTCGAATTCCACTTTATAAGTTCACCCGCATGGGTTGAAAATTGTCTGGCTTCCTTTGATCCAATTTGAACATCAAAAAATTTTGCACCGCTGATTATTATATCTTCCCACTCTGTCGAGCCTATTTGCATATTTATTAACTTATTGTAATATATTTATTTTTGTTCTTTAATCTGGTCATGCTTGACATCCGCAAAATCCATAATAATCTGGACATCACTTCCACTGCTTGCAGATATTTTTGCATTCGGATATTTTTTCTTAAAGATGTGAATCATGGTCGGATTTTCCCGTAATACCGTTGCTGAAAAACCTTTATAATTATTCTCTCTTGCAATTTTTTCAAGAATATCAAGTAGAAAGGAGGCAACGCCTTTACCCTGATAGTCTTCGCGGACCACAAAAGCAACTTCTGCCCTTTCCGGTTCATCCATAGCATATGAAGCGATTCCAATAATCTCCTGATGCCCACCCTTTTGAACAAGGCCGATAACGGACATATTCTTTCTGTAATCGATACTGGCCCATTGTTTCTGTATCACTTCATGGGAAAATATTTTCATTTTGTAAAAAAATCTGAGATAGATCGTCTTCTCCTGAAGAGAGTAGAAAAAATTCCTGTATGCAAACTCATCGGATGGCAGAAGGGGTCTGAAATCAACTGTCTTGCCGCTTTTTAATTTGAAACTGTATTTATAGCCCTCGAGAAATATCAGATCGTCCTGTATGGGAGCTAACTGGTCTGAAAATATATAATGGCGTTTCTTTGCTGTCTCGATGAGTTCCTCGCGAAATTTCGGATGAGCAATCTGAGCAAGCTCTATTACCCTCTGATAAATGCTCTTACCCTGAAGTTCTGCAATCCCGTATTCGGTAATGACGAAGTTGACATCTCCCCTTGTTGTTGCCACACCCGCACCTTCGCTAAGGTGTGGGACAATTCTGGATGATTTTCCGTTCTGGGCGGTTGAGGGGAGAGCAATGATTGAAAAACCGCCTTTTGACATGGCGCTTCCACGCAGAAAATCGACCTGGTCACCTATCCCGCTGTAGAAAAGGTAACCCATAGAATCAGAACAGACCTGCCCTGTTAAATCGACTTCAAGAGCGGAACTTATCGAAATAAGGTTATCGTTTCGGGCTATCACTGTAGGATCATTGACAAATTCGGAAGACCGGAAATAAAACATCGGGTTATTATCAACAAATCCGTAAATTTTTTCAGATCCCATGCATAAAGAAGCCACAACCTTTCCCGGAAGAAGTGTCTTTTTTTTGTTTGTAATAACTTTTTTCTCAAAAAGCGGTAAAAACCCGTCGGTAATAAGCTGGGTATGTACCCCAAGGTCATTTTTATTATCGAGATATTTAAGTATAGCATAAGGAAGATGGCCGAAACCTATCTGGAGCGTTGAACCGTCATCAACAAGCTGTGAAATATAAAGCCCTATTCTCCTCGCGATCTCATCATCCTTTGCGCCGGGAAGCGCTTCAACAAGAGGTTCTTCTTTTATTACGAGATAATCGATCTCGTCAATATGAACAAAACTGTCTCCCCAGGTCCTTGGCATCCTTGGATTTATCTGGGCAATAACAAGTTTGGCATTTTCCATCCCGGACCTTGTAATATCAACTGATACGCCAAGGCTGCAATAACCAAACTTGTCCGGAGGGCTGACCTGAATCATCGCCACATCAAGTCCTATGCGCTGGCTGGAAAAAAGGCGTGGAATCTGCGAAAGATATGTCGGTATATAATCTATTTTCCCTTCAAAAGCAGCTTTTCTCATTGCGCTGCTTATAAAAAAGAGTTTCAGGGAAAACCGTCTGAGAAATGACGGATCATCAACATACTGTGCAAATGTTGATGAAAGCATCTGATAAACCATGATGTCCTGAAGTCTTGTATCATTTACCAGTGTCCTTATAAGATGTTGGGGTTCACCGCACCCTGTTCCGATAAAAACACGGCTTCCTCTTTTAATCTTAGAAATGGCCTCTTCGGCAGAAACAAGCTTTCCGGGGCAGAAAGTATTTAAATCCAACATGGGTCTCCTTTTTTCAGGCATTAAAATTTTGCCGTAAATCTATCCTATCTTAAAATAATGTCAATAATGCTGTAATATTTATTTATTGAAGTTCCCCACTGCAAAAAATGTGGAATGAGCCCGCTGTTTTGGTTTATGTATCATCTTACAATATTTTTCCCAGAAACCAGTATAGCCCCATTCCCGTTACTACAGTTCCGCCTAGCGATTTCGTTTTAATTGCAA
>JAHJJB010000111.1 GCA_018823005.1 Pseudomonadota bacterium
CAAATTTGATGAAACAGTTGATGTCGCTGTCCGCCTTGGTGTTGATCCAAGGCATGCAGATCAGATGGTAAGAGGGACTGTCGTTTTGCCGAATGGAATAGGCAAAGAGGTCAAGGTCCTCGTGTTTGCCAAAGGAGAGAAAGAAAAAGAGGCACTCGAAGCCGGCGCGGATTTTATTGGAAACGAAGAACTCGTTCAAAAGATCCAGGGAGGATGGTTCGGTTTCGATAAAGCTGTTGCTACACCCGATATGATGGGAACTGTTGGGAAAATAGGGAAGCTTTTGGGGCCCAGAGGCCTTATGCCTAATGCCAAAACAGGTACCGTCACATTTGATATTTCAAGAGCCGTAAAAGAATTGAAGGCCGGAAAAATTGAATTTAGGGTTGAAAAAGCAGGAATAGTCCATGCTCCCATGGGCAAGGTTTCATTTGGAGTAGAAAAGCTTGTTCAAAATCTTTCAGCTTTTTTGGATATGATTCTTCGACTTAAGCCATCCTCCAGCAAGGGACTTTATCTTAGAAGCCTGGCCGTTTCATCCTCGATGGGCCCTGGAATCAAAATTGATGTATCCGCAATAAAAGATCTGGCCAAATAATCTTTTATTAAGAAAGTGTTGTTTCCATGATACTCTGGTTATGTATTTGCCTTTGGCGCGAGTTCTTTCGGGGCGGGAAATGAAAAACTTTGAATGTTGCTGCGAGCCATTGCTGAATATTGCAATAAGCCCGTATTAATTTTGTTAAATATTGAAATAATATAATCCTGTCAAAGACCGTAGGTGTATGTTTATTGTGCTTAAGCGGCTGTGCCGGCCTACAGAGACGGATGGCGGTTGTTGATTGGTTACATATGAGAAGCGATAATGCTGAATCTTTTCAGTCAATGACCGGCAGTCGAAAGAAACCCTCCGGTTTTTACAGATTAAGGAAGGAGGTGTTATATAATAAATGAAACTTGAAGAAAAGAAACAGATCGCGCAAGATTTGCATGAAAAGATTTCAAGATCAAAGGTTGTAATTATTACTGAATACAAAGGCCTTGATGTTGCAGCTATTAGCGATTTGCGCAAAAAATTGAGAGAATCCGGAATCGAATACCGCGTTGTAAAAAATACTCTTCTTGAGAGGGCATCAGAAGGCACTGAAGCGGCTTTGATCAAGGATAGTTTTAGGGGGCCCAGTGCAATTGCTCTAAGTTACAATGATCCTGTTGCTCCTGCGAAAGTACTTATCAAATATGCAGAAAGCAATAAAAAACTGGTAATTAAAGCGGGCGTTTTAAATGGAAAAGTGCTTGATTTGAATGCAATTATGGCTCTGTCAACCATGCCGCCACGCGAGATTGTCTTGGCTCAACTGCTTTCAGCAATGAACGGTGTTCCGACAGCTTTTGTCAGAGTGCTAAGTGAAATACCAAAGAACTTTTTATATGTTTTACAAGCAATAAAAAATCAGAAGGAAGCAGCCTGATTTTGTATAACTAAAGACCTTGAATTGAGATTATTAAAGTAATGCATTTCGAATAAATTTGGAGGAATAGTGCAAATGTCTAATATTACAAAAGAAGATGTTATTGAGTTTATAGCAAATATGTCAGTTCTTGAGCTGTCCGAGCTTGTCAAAGAGATGGAAAATAAATTTGGCGTATCGGCGGCAGCCCCTGTTGCTATGGTTGCTGCAGCCGGACCGGCCGCCGCAGCCCCCCAGGCTGAAGAGCAGACCGAGTTTACTGTTATGTTGATTACGCATGGCGAAAAGAAGATTCAGATCATCAAGGAAGTAAGGGCCATTACAGGCCTTGGACTCAAGGAAGCAAAGTCGCTTGTTGATGAAGTTCCGAAGCCGGTAAAAGAGGGTATATCAAAGGAAGAGGCTGAAAAGATTAAGAAACAGCTTGAAGAGGCTGGTGCCCAAGTCGAAATTAAATAGTCTGTGTTTTTAGATAAAAAAACATAATAAAACTATTTCAGGAAAAAATAAGAATGTTGATGCTGTGGAGATGGAATCTTCATTGGAAGATGGTTCTGTCTTCATTGCATTGATATTTCCTAAGGCAATGAAAACACTTTATATTTAGCTTAAAAGGCTTAAGAAGAGATTTTCATAATTTTTTGAATATTGAATTCTATAAAATGGAGATGCCATGTCGGAAAGGCTTTTGGCAATAAAACGTTTAAGAAAAAACTTTGGTAAGATACAGAGAATTGTTGAGATACCCGATCTTATAGGAATGCAGCGGGAATCGTACAGACGTTTTTTGCAGATGGATGTTCCTCCTGAAAAACGCGAGGATATCGGGCTTCAAGCTGTATTCAAATCAGTATTTCCAATAAAAGATTTTACAGGGAGTGCTTCGCTCGAATTTGTATCATATAAATTCGCAGAGATAAAACACAGTGTAGCTGAATGCATACACAGGGGCATGACTTTTGAAATACCTGTCCGTATAACAGTCAGGCTTGTTGTATATGATGTCGACAAGGAAACTGATGTTTCTATCATCCGCGATATCAAGGAACAGGAGATCTACTTCGGAGCTATTCCCCTGATGACTGATAAGGGTACTTTTATAGTTAATGGTACTGAAAGGGTTGTTGTCAGTCAGCTTCACAGATCGTCGGGTGTGTTTTTCGATCACGATAAAGGAAAAACTCATTCGAGCGGGAAGATTATTTACAGCTCCAGAATTATCCCTGTCCGCGGATCATGGATCGACCTTGAAATTGATCCTAAAGATGTAGTTTATATCAGAATAGATAGGCGCCGCAAGTTTCCTGTAACCATATTTTTCAAGGCTTTTGGATATACGCCTGGTGATCTCCTTTCGTATTTTTACAAGACCGAAAAGATAATTTTACGCGGAAGAAGCATTTATAAGGAATTAAGGGAGGATTTATACAAGGGCCAGAAATTCACAAGGGATATCAAGGATCCTGATACCGGTGAAATTATAGCTAAAAAAGGGCGCCCGTTTACTCCTAAGCTCATAAAGAAGCTAATTTCATCCAATCTTGGGACGATACCTATAAACATTGAAGATATTGCAGGAAGAGCCTTTGCCTGTACAATCCCTGATCCAAAAACGGGTGAGCCTTTGGTTAGGGTGAGTGACGAAGTTGATAATGAATCTATTTCAAAACTGAAAGAAGCAGGAATTAGTGAATTCGAGCTGCTCTTTGTTGACGGAACCTCAAGCAGTGACTCAATCAGGAAAACCCTTGCCATAGATAAAGTTGGTTCAAAAGAAGAGGCTCTTGTTGAAATATATCGGAGGCTAAGGCCCGGAAATCCCGCAACACCGGAAGTTGCCCAGGATTTTATAGATAATCTTTTTTTCAAGACCGCGTATTATGATCTTTCCACTGTCGGGAGAGTTAAAATAAACCAGCGATTAGGCATCAACTCTTCTGTGGATTTAAAAATATTGAGAAAAGAAGACATTCTTCTTACCGCAAAAACCCTTATTGAGCTCAGGGACACCCAAGGGGTCGTTGATGACATTGATCATCTGGGAAACCGCAGGATAAGGGCGGTAGGGGAACTTCTTGAGAATCAATACCGTATAGGGCTTGTTCGCATGGAAAGGGCTATAAAGGAAAGAATGAGCCTTCAGGAAGTTGACGCTCTGATGCCCAATGATCTTATAAATCCCAAGCCGGTTTCGGCAGTTGTTAAAGAATTCTTTGGAACAAGCCAACTCAGCCAGTTTATGGACCAGACAAACCCTCTTTCGGAAACAACCCATAAACGAAGGCTGAGCGCTCTCGGACCCGGCGGGCTTACACGGGAACGAGCGGGTTTCGAAGTCAGAGACGTTCATCCTTCTCATTACGGGCGCATATGTCCCATCGAGACCCCTGAAGGTCCGAACATCGGCCTCATTGTTTCGCTAAGCACATACGCAAGGGTTAATGATTACGGTTTTATTGAAACACCGTACAGAATTGTCAGGAACGGAACTGTTACAAAGGAAGTCAAATTCCTTGATGCCTTTGACGAAAAGGAACTTCCTATTGCACAAGCTAACGCACCGGTTGGTGAAAACGGGCAATATATAAATCCGCTTGTGACATCGCGTGTAGCCGGGGAATTCATGATGGTAAAGAAAAAGGAAATCGAGTTGATGGATGTATCTCCTAATCAGCTTGTAAGCGTTTCAGCATCGCTGATTCCTTTTCTTGAAAATGATGATGCAAACAGGGCCTTGATGGGTTCCAACATGCAGCGTCAGGCGGTTCCCCTTATGGTTAATGAAGCTCCTCTCGTGGGTACAGGCATAGAAGATGTTGTTGCCAAGGATTCCGGGGTTACAGTAGTAGCTCAGAGAGATGGAGTTGTGGAATCGGTGGATGCTTCACGCATAATATTGTCACATGATCCTTCTGACAAAGGTTTTGAAAAGCATGTTACAATTTATAACCTGTCAAAATATATGCGTTCCAACCAGAACACGTGCTTCAACCACCGTCCGATAGTTGTGAAAGGGCAGCACGTTAAAGCAGGAGAGATAATTGCTGACGGGCCGGCTACAAACAAAGGAGAACTTTCTCTTGGCAAGAATGTAACAGTTGCATTCATGCCCTGGGGAGGGTACAATTTTGAAGATTCGATCCTTGTCAGCGATAGGCTCGTTCGTGATGGTGAATATACGTCGGTTCATATTGAGGAATTTGAGGTTGTCGCAAGAGATACCAAGCTCGGAAAGGAAGATATTACCCGCGATATACCGAATGTCGGCGATGAAGCACTGAAAGATCTTGATGAAAGCGGCATAGTAAGGCTCGGAGCCGAGGTCGGACCGGGCGCTATTCTGGTGGGGAAAATCACACCGAAGGGCGAAACACAGCTTTCTCCCGAAGAAAAACTTCTTCGTGCCATATTCGGGGAAAAAGCCGGAGATGTTAAAGATACATCCCTAAGAGTTCCTCCGGGAGTCGATGGTATTGTTATTGATGCCAAAGTTTTTTCAAGACGCGGGATAGATAAGGATGATCGTACCTTCTGGATAGAGGAGGTGGAGGTAAAGGTTCTTGAAAGAGACCGGGATGATGAACTTGCTGTGATAGAAGAAATAATCCGCGCTCAGATACAGCAGCTTGTTAAAGGCCAAGTATGCAACACACCTATTAAAAAAGGTAAAAAAGTTTATATCGCAAAGGGAGACACAATAGACCCCAAAATACTTGCGGATATTCCTGTGGCTCAGTTTGAAGGAGTGGTACTGAAGGATTCCAAGGTAACCGAGCAACTTCATGATCTTCTTGAACAATTCAGAAATCAGAGCAAGGTATGCAGGCAGAATTTTGATAAACATGTAAGCAGGTATGAAAAAGGCGATGATCTTCCCCCGGGCGTCATAAAGATGGTCAAAGTATACGTTGCCATGAAACGAAAGCTCTCTGTGGGAGATAAAATGGCCGGCCGTCATGGTAATAAGGGCGTTGTATCAAGAATTCTTCCCCAGGAGGATATGCCTTATTTTGAAGACGGAACTCCTGTTGACATGGTTTTGAACCCGCTTGGAGTGCCTTCCCGAATGAATGTCGGACAGATCCTGGAAATACATCTCGGACGTGCTGCGAAAGGGCTTGGCGATCAACTGAACAAACTGGTTGAAGAGAACAACATGAAAGCTCTTCGCGATAAGTTAAAAAAGATATTTGCTGACTCTTCGGTTAACAGAATGATCGGAAAGATGGACGATAAAGATATTTATGAGTTTGCAAGCAATTATAAAGATGGTGTTCACATGGCTACACCGGTTTTTGACGGGGCGAAGGAAGTCGAAATTAAAGCTCTTCTTGAAGAGGCAGGCTTATCTCCATCAGGTCAGGCAACCTTGTATGACGGGAGAACCGGCGATCAATTCAGGGGGAAGATTACCGTTGGAACCATGTATATGCTAAAACTTCATCATCTTGTTGACGATAAGATTCATGCCCGTTCTATAGGTCCTTATTCACTTGTTACACAACAACCGCTTGGAGGAAAAGCCCAGTTTGGAGGCCAGCGCCTCGGAGAAATGGAGGTATGGGCTATGGAAGCTTACGGAGCGGCGAATGCATTGCAGGAATTCCTGACTGTCAAATCTGATGATATGGCAGGAAGGACCAGAATGTATGAAAAGATAGTGAAAGGTCAAAACATGCTTGAACCCGGCATCCCAGAGTCCTTCAAAGTTATGACAAAGGAGCTGCAAAGCCTAGGTTTAGACATATCACTTATAGAAGGAAATAAGGAGTAGAATTTGGAAACTCTATACGATTTTTTTGCCAAGCCCATTAATCCGAAAGAATATTCAGGTGTTCGGATTTCTCTTGCTTCACCTGAACAGATCCGGCAGTGGTCTTTCGGCGAAATAAAAAAGCCGGAAACAATTAACTACAGGACTTTTAAGCCTGAGCGTGATGGACTTTTCTGCGCCAAGATATTCGGCCCAACTAAAGACTATGAATGCAACTGCGGCAAGTACAAGCGTATGAAGCACAGGGGTGTTGTCTGTGAAAAATGCGGGGTCGAGGTCATACAGTCCAAAGTCCGGAGAGAGCGAATGGGGCATATAGAACTTGCCACGCCCGTTGCTCACATATGGTTTTTAAAGAGTCTGCCAAGTAAGATAGGAAATCTTCTGGATCTGACGCTAAAGAGCATGGAGAAGGTTCTTTACTTTGACAGCTATATTGTTATAGATCCGAAAGAGACAGCTCTTGTTCGGTGTCAGCTCCTATCGGACGACAAATATCGCGAAGCGCTTGAAACCTATGGACCAACATTTCAAGCAGGAATAGGAGCCGAAGCAGTAAAAATTCTGCTGGAAAGCATCGATCTCAATGCACTGTATAATGAACTCAGAGCCGATATAAAAGCCACCAGTTCGGTAGCGAAAAGGCAGAAGCTTTCTAAGCGGCTTAAGATAGTCGATGCATTCAGGCGTTCAGGCGTGGATCCTGCCTGGATGATAATGGATGCCATTCCTGTGCTTCCGCCTGATTTGCGGCCACTGGTTCCTCTGGAAGGAGGTAGATTCGCAACCTCTGACCTTAACGACCTTTATCGCAGGGTGATTAACCGGAACAACCGGTTAAAAAGACTAATAGATTTGAGAGCTCCGGACATCATTGTCCGCAACGAAAAGAGAATGCTCCAGGAGGCAGTTGATGTCCTGTTCGACAATGGCAGGCATGGCAGGGTAATTACAGGAACCAATAAGCGTCCGCTAAAGTCATTGAGCGATACCCTGAAAGGAAAACAGGGTCGTTTTCGTCAGAATCTTCTTGGTAAACGTGTCGATTATTCCGGACGAACTGTTATTACTATTGGTCCCAATTTGAGGCTGCATCAATGCGGCCTTCCCAAAAAGATGGCTCTTGAGCTTTTTAAGCCTTTTGTTTATTACCGTTTGGAGAAGAAGGGCCTTGTTTCGACTGTAAAAAGCGCAAAAAAATTGGTTGAACGCGAGACGCCTGAGGTTTGGGATACTCTTGATGAGGTAGTAAAAGAATATCCTGTGATGCTTAACCGGGCACCAACACTTCACAGACTGGGTATTCAGGCATTTGAGCCTATTCTGATTGAAGGAAAAGCAATCCAGCTTCATCCTCTTGTATGTACCGCCTTTAATGCTGACTTTGACGGCGACCAGATGGCTGTCCATATCCCGCTTTCCGTTGAGTCGCAGATAGAAGCGCGCGTATTGATGCTGTCAAGCAACAATATTCTTTCACCGGCGAATGGGAGCCCCATTATCGTTCCAACCCAGGATATTGTTCTTGGAATCTATTATATGACTAGGGGAATATCGGGTTCAAAAGGGGATGGAAAGATCTTTGCCAATCTTGAAGAGGTGCGTTCTGCTTATGATTTCGGAGCCGTTGATCTTCATGCCAAAATAGTTGTCCGGATGGACGGCAAAATGATTAATACCACGGTAGGCCGTATTCTCCTCTGGGAGATTATTCCCAAGGAAAATATTATTGTGATGAGCCATCTAATGGTTTCTTCCGAAAAAGACGCACAATCGGCTCTTATCGAGATTAATAAAGGAACATCGTTTCCTGAAATTGTGAATAAGTTTTCCGATAGTGCAGATAAGGCAAATGACGGTAATATCGGCCTCCTGAGAAAAGAGGAATTCAAGCGGATATTCAATGTGAATGATGCTGACGCAGACTCGGTTTTCTCTCTTGAAGAAGGTTCTGTCAGCGGAATAATTTTATCGGAAGAAAAATACAATATATTCATGGTCAATGAAAAGAGACCAGAGATTCCCCTTGATGCCGTTAACAGGGTTCAGGATAAAAAGTCTTTAAGGGACCTTGTCGATTATGCATACAGAAATCTTGGCCCCAAAGCCACGGTTGTTCTCGCCGACAGGCTCAAGGATATCGGTTACAAATATTCAACGGAAGGCGGTCTTTCAATTTCAATTGATGACATGATCATCCCGGCAGAAAAAGAGGATATAATAAGAAAAGCCGAAAAAAAGGTTTTGGAGATAGGAAGACAGTACACCGAGGGACTTATAACGCAGGGCGAGAAATACAATAAGGTTGTTGATATATGGGCTAAGGCTACAGATGATGTAGCCAATGAAATGATGGAGTCAATGAAGGTTGAGTCCGTAAAGGACAGTGACGGGAATCCTGTGTTGGATAAGAAAGGCAAGCCTGTTTACGAAGAGAGTTTTAACCCTATATATATGATGGCGGATTCAGGCGCCAGAGGGAGCAAAGACCAGATGCGCCAGCTGGCTGGTATGCGCGGTCTTATGGCCAAGCCATCAGGAGAAATTATTGAAACCCCCATCAGCGCAAATTTCAGGGAAGGGCTTTCAGTTTTGCAGTATTTTATTTCAACTCACGGAGCAAGAAAAGGCCTTGCCGATACCGCCCTTAAAACCGCAAATTCAGGATATCTGACAAGAAGATTGGCTGATGTTGCCCAGGACTGCATTGTCATGGAAGAAGACTGCGGTACAATTATGGGTGTTGTTGTAGAGCCGCTTGTTGAGGGAGGAGAGGTTATTCAGCGGCTTGGAGAAAGGGTTCTTGGCCGCGTTGCAATAGATGATATCCTCGATCCTTTTACTGATGATGTTCTTGTTAGAAAAGGTGAAGGACTCGACGAAAAGGCGGTAAAGAAGATTGAAGATGCCGGAATAACTAGCATTAAAATAAGGTCGGTTCTCACATGTAAGGCTTCTTTCGGCGTATGTATAAAATGTTACGGAAGAGATCTTTCCCACGGCGGCCCGGTTGAACTCGGGCAGGCGGTTGGAATTCTTGCTGCTCAGTCAATAGGTGAACCCGGAACACAGCTCACAATGCGTACATTCCATATTGGTGGTACGGCCAGCAGAAGAGTGGAACAAGCTGATATAAGGGCTAGAGTTGATGGGACAGTGAGGTTTATCGACCTTCATGTTGTAAGGAACGCGGAAAATCAATATATTGTCATGAATCGCCGCGGCGGCAAGTTTACCATTGTCAGCGATACCGGGCGTGAGCTTGAAAGCTGTCCTGTTATTTACGGGGCGCATATCATGGTGGAAGACAGCCAGAAAATTAAAGGCCCCGACCCGGAAACAGGAAGACCGGGTGATCTCCTTGCAACCTGGGATCCGTTTACAACTCCTATCATTACAGAGGTGGACGGAACAGTTAAATTCGGGGACATTGTTCATGGAAAAACCATGAAGGAAAAGGTTGATCCTGTTACCGGAAAGTCCAGCCGCACAATTATTGAATCGAAAGGGACGGAAGTCAGGCCGAGGATTTCTATTAAGGATAAAGAAGGCAAAACGGCAAAACTTCCCAAGTCGTCAGGAATGGCCCGATACATACTTCCAATCGATGCTGTCTTGATGGTTGAAGAAGGTGATAATGTTAAGGCCGGAGATGTTATTGCAAAGCTTCCCAGGGCAACAACAAAAACAAAGGATATTACGGGTGGTCTCCCGAGAGTTGCAGAGCTTTTTGAAGTCAGAAAACCCAAAGAAATTGCTATTTTGAGTGAAATTGATGGGTATGTATCTATTGCAAAGAGCACGAAGAAGGGGAAGCAAAAAGTTACAGTAACTCCCGTTGATTTCGGTGAAAAGAAAGAATATCTGATCCCGCGCGGAAAACATATAAATGTTTACGAAGGTGATTATATCAGGGCAGGCGAGCCTATTATTGGCGGATCGGCTATTCCGCAGGACATCCTAAATATAAAGGGCGAAGTGGCCCTTGCTCGTTATCTTGTTGATGAAGTTCAGGAGGTATATCGTTTGCAGGGCGTACGGATAAATGACAAGCATATCGAAGTTATTGTCCGGCAAATGATGAGGCGGGTTAAGGTTATGGATGTTGGAGATACCGACTTTATCCTTGAAGAGCAGGTTGACCGTATAAAATTTGAGGATGCTAACCGTCAGGTTAAAGAAAAAGGCGAAAAGCCGGCTATAGCTGAGCCTCTTATCCTTGGTATAACAAAAGCATCTTTAAGTACTGACAGCTTTATTTCAGCCGCATCTTTTCAGGAGACCACCAAGGTTTTAACAGATGCCAGCATTTCCGGATCCGAAGATTATCTGAGAGGACTGAAAGAGAATGTTATCATGGGCAGGCTAATACCCGCTGGTTCAGGCCTTTCATTGAATGAAGAAATAGAAATATCAAGGGGATAATATATGTTTTATGATGTATCTTCCTGATAATTTATCACGAAGGCTTGATTGATCAAATACGACGATCTTGGAAAAATTTTTTACAAACGATATTGAAAGTTTTGAGAAATAGATTTTTTATGAAAACATCAAATATAATATTTATTTTATCATGAATTTTCTTGACATCCGGTTCATATATGTATAGAAAATGCTTCTTTTGCAAAGACTTTGCGATTTTATGAATTTATACTAATTCTTAAGAGGAAAATATGCCGACAATTAACCAGTTAGTGAGAAAGGGTAGGAGCAGGGTAGTCAAGAAAACTACTACGCCAGCGCTTAGAGGGGCTCCTCAAAAAAGAGGTGTATGTACCCGTGTTTATACCTCAACTCCAAAAAAACCCAACTCTGCTTTGCGTAAAGTATCGAGAGTTAGGCTTACTTCAGGCGTGGAAGTTACAGCATATATTCCGGGAGTAGGGCATAATCTTCAGGAACATTCGGTTGTTCTGGTTCGCGGCGGTCGAGTCAAAGATCTTCCAGGTGTCCGATATCATATTGTGAGGGGTACCCTCGACACTCTGGGAGTTGATGATAGAAAGAAGAGCAGATCCAAGTACGGGGCAAAAAAGCCTAAATGATATTAGCCTTTAATTTCTTGTTACATTTAAATAAATATACAAAAATGGATTGACATATGCCTAGAAGAAGAGACGTACCTGAACGGGTTATTATCCCTGATTCAAAATATGACAACAAGGTAGTTGCAAAATTTATTAAAGCTATAATGAAAGACGGCAAAAAAAGTATTGCGGAGTCGATACTTTATGAAGCTTTTGATATTATTGGGAAAAAAGGGAGTGAGCCGCCGATCAAGTTGTTTGAGCAGGCATTGGAAAATGTAAAACCAATGATTGAGGTTAAATCGAGAAGGGTTGGCGGGTCAACATATCAGGTTCCAACTGAAATCAGACCATCAAGGCGCACAGCTCTTGGGATAAGATGGATAATATCATATGCACACCAGCGTCCGGAAAAGAGCATGGCAAGCAAACTTGCCGGGGAAATCATGGATGCAGCCAACAAGAGGGGCTCTTCAATTAAGAAAAAAGAAGATACTCACAAGATGGCCGAGGCAAACAAGGCTTTTGCTCATTTCAGGTGGTAGGGCTTATATAAGCGGAATTTAAGCGTTTATTAACAATCAATTGCATTAAGCTCCTTTTATCATCATGGGGAGGGTATTCGAGATGGCTAAGAAGAAATTTGAGAGGACGAAGCCGCATGTTAATGTGGGAACGATAGGTCATATAGATCACGGGAAGACGACATTGACGGCAGCGATAACGAAGCACTGTGCATTGAAGGGAATGGGGACGTATGTGCCTTTTGACCAGATAGACAAGGCGCCCGAGGAGAAGGAGAGAGGCATAACGATAGCGACGGCGCATGTGGAGTATGAGACATCGAAGCGTCATTATGCGCACGTGGATTGTCCCGGACATGCCGACTATATCAAGAACATGATAACGGGAGCTGCGCAGATGGATGGAGCGATACTTGTAGTAGGCGCAGATGACGGACCGATGCCTCAGACCCGGGAGCACATATTGCTTGCGCGGCAGGTAGGAGTGCCGAAGATGGTTGTATTTTTGAACAAGTGCGACATGGTTGATGACAAGGAGTTGATAGAGCTGGTTGAGCTGGAGTTGAGGGAGCTTTTAGACAAGTATGAGTTTCCCGGTGATGATACACCGATAATTCGCGGGAGTGCGTTGAAGGCCTTGGAGAGTGATGATGTAAAGAGCGAGGACGCGAAGTGCGTATTTGAGTTACTGGATGCGATAGACTCATTTATCCCTGAGCCGGTGCGTGTTATAGACAAGCCGTTTTTGATGCCGATAGAGGATGTATTCAGCATATCCGGGCGGGGGACAGTTGTAACTGGCCGTGTTGATCGTGGTATTATCCATGTAGGGGACAATGTTGAGATAGTAGGGATACGTCCGACGCTCAAGACAGTATGCACCGGGGTAGAGATGTTCCGGAAGCTTTTGGACGAGGGTCGTGCCGGGGACAACATAGGGGTTTTATTGCGTGGAACGAAGCGTGAGGAAGTAGAGCGCGGGCAGGTGTTGGCAATACCCGGGTCGATAACGCCGCACACGAAGTTCAAGGCAGAGGTTTACATATTGAGCAAAGAGGAAGGCGGTAGGCACACGCCGTTTTTCAACGGATATCGTCCGCAGTTTTATTTTAGGACGACGGATGTTACGGGGATATGTACATTACCTGAAGGGATAGAGATGGTAATGCCGGGGGACAATGTAACGATAACGGCGGATTTGATAACACCAATAGCGATGGAGACAGAACTTCGGTTTGCGATACGGGAAGGCGGCCGGACTGTTGGTGCGGGAGTAGTAAGCGAAATAATCGGATAACGGTTAAGGAGTCAGCAGGTGAGAGTAATTATTACGCTAGCGTGTGGTGAATGTAAAAGAAGAAACTACACTACAACAAAGAATAAGAGGACGACACCGGACAAGCTTGAGTTTAGCAAGTACTGCAGGTTTTGCAAGAAACATACAAACCATAAAGAGACAAAATAATTATCGTGTTTAATCCCGGCTCTGTTAGTTAAGAACCGGTTATTAAATGGCATTGCAGGCCAGTAGCTCTAACGGCAGAGCATCGGACTCCAAATCCGGGTGTTGGGGGTTCAAATCCCTCCTGGCCTGCCAAATATTTTAGAAATGTTTCTTTAAAAAATTTAAGGTTTTGATTCGGAGACATCTCGATACAGGAGCACAATGGCAAGGTTACTAAAGAAAAAGACTGCAAGCAACAGAAAAAAGTCAAAGCAAGATAATGATATGCCTGTTATTCCCCAGGAATCAAAGGATGGATCAATAAAAGCCATTTTGAATCCTGACTCTTCACCCGAGGTGAAAAAGATACAGGCGATACAGCAGAAGAAATCTTTGACCAGTACCAAATCTGTTACAGAAAAGGAATCAAACAATTATTATCAGAGAGCTCTGCAATTCCTCAGAGAAGTTAAGATTGAGCTTAAGAAAGTTACTTGGCCTTCACGTAAGCAGACGATTGGTTCAACGGTTGTAGTTATTATTTTGGTGGTGATAATTTCACTTTTTCTTGGTGTAGTCGATATAGGGCTGTCAAGCCTTGTCCGTGTGGTTCTTCAATAATGATGAGGAGAATAGAGAGTGGCTCTTAAGTGGTACATAGTCCACGTGTATTCCGGGTTTGAAAGTAAGGTCAAAATGGCTCTGGATGAA
>JAHJJB010000112.1 GCA_018823005.1 Pseudomonadota bacterium
GATTTGGAGATGAAAACCCTTATAATTGGAAGCAGTCCCTGCGCTGTAAATATTGCCAAAGAACTTCTTGAAAGCGGAAACGGAATCATCATCGCATTAAACAGAAATGGAGATTCATCTGCAATCAACGAATTCAGGGCCGCAGGCATTGATCCGGTGCACATACTGACGGATACAAAAATTCTTTCCTGCCGGGGTTGTGCCGGTGATTTTACGATTCTCATCAGAAGCGGTGGAAAAACCATTTCTGAAAACGTATTCTGTGTCGTTATAGCAGAAGAATATGAGAGAAAACCCAACTTTTACACTTATGGTTTAAAACCTGCTTCTAATATTTTACCCCTCTCCCTTCTTGCCAGCTCTGCAATTTCTGTAAATGATGCCGTTAAACGGCTTCCGCAAAGCGGTAAAATCGTATTTCTTACCGGTCTTGGATATGAAAGCAATCCGATAACTGCAGAGGAAATCATGCTTGCTTCCCTGAAGCTCCAGACTGACTTTAATCTGCAAACTTACATATTGACAGGCAATCTGAAGGTTGCTGGAAACGGACTTGAAAAACTATACAGGGCAACAAAAACAGCCGGAACGGTATATTTTAAATTCACAGATATCTCTCCCCGGATTCTGCAGGATAATGAAGGAAAAATCTCAATTGAACTGGTTGATGAGATAACCAGACTTAATTTCAGAATTGAACCTTCGCTTACCATTGTTGATGAAACCTTGTCTCCGTCCGTTTATATGAAAGAGCTTGCAGTGGTTTTCGGACTTCATACCGGACCAGACGGATTCCTTCAATCCGGCAACCTGCATCGAACTGGCATATATACGAACAGGAAAGGAGTCTTTGTTGCGGGCCCGTCAAGAAGTGTTCTGAATGCCGCAGACAATATAACCGATTCCGCTAATGCTGTGATTCTGACTTCAGGAATACCGGATAATAATAAAGAGCCAAAACCGACCGCCGAAATTCGCAGCGGCTCATGCGTCAGATGCCTTACCTGCTACAGATGCTGCCCCCACCGGGCTATTGATTTTGATATCAGGCCTTCCGTCATGCCTGACGCATGCGAAGGTTGCGGGATCTGTTTTGCGGAATGCCCGAGAGGCGCCATTTCATTGAACTTTCCGGACAAAAGGAATGTTGCGGATGAAATCAGACAGGATGCAGACATCGCAAAATCATATCCGCATATCACCGCTTTCTGCTGCGGACGTTCGGCAGGCCGCGCAAAAGAGCTTGCCGCCTGCATGGGATACAGTCTGCCTGCAAATTTGAAAATCGTGGAGGTGCCATGCTCGGGATATATTTCAATGGAATACATACTATCAGCCTTTCAGAATAAAGCCGACGGCATACTTGTACTAACATGTCACGCCGGCAACTGCCATTCTGAAGACGGAAATATTTTTGCCAGCCGGAGAGTCGAACAATTAAAGGAATCTTTTTCACACATGAATTTTGAGAAAGAACGCCTTGAGATTAAAACGCTTGCATCAAACATGGGGTATGAATTTGCGCAAATAATATATGATTTTGAAAATACATTAAAAGCTCTTGGTTCAGGCAATTTACAAAAATAGAAGGTGCAAAAATGAATCAAACTGAAACGATAATCAGTATCGGAGAACTAAACCACGACAGATTCAAAACATTGCCTTTTTCTCATGATTTCTGCATAACGTGCGGCCTCTGTTCAAGCGCCTGCCCTGCTTCGGGCATAGACGGATTTGATCCGAGAATGCTGGTCAGAATGGTGGGGCTTGGCCTTGAAGATGATGTTGTAAATGCAAAATGGCCGTGGGTCTGCACCATGTGCGGCAAATGCGAACATGTCTGTCCTATGGAAATCAGGATTCCCGATCTCGTCAGAAGCATAAGAGGATTGCGTAAAAAATCGAACGTGCCCGGAATACTCCAGAAGGGCCTGGATGCGGCTCTTAGAACAGGAAACAACCTTGCCCTTCCGAAAGAGGACTTTATTTATATTGTTGAAGATGTTGCAGGTGAAATAGCCGAAGAACCGGGTTTTGAGGGTTTTAAAGTTCCTATAGACAAAAAAGGTGCCAACCTCCTTACGACAATTCATAACAAACTGGTTAATACCCACACTGAAGATCTGAAATACTGGTGGAAAATATTTCACGCGGCAAAAGAGGACTGGACAATAACCTCTGAAAACTGGGAGGGAACAAGCTGGGGGCTTTTTACCGGAGACGATGAAGCCGTTAAAACAATGGCCGGAAGAATCGTGGAGCAAATGAAGCGGCTGGAAATAAAGAATCTTCTCTGGCCTGAATGAGGGCACGCTTATCTTGCGACCAGGTCTGGTCTTCAAAAATGGTACCCGAAAGAGCTTGAAAAGATCGGAACGTATACCGTGTTTGATCTTCTGATAAAATACATAAAGGAAGGCCGAATCAAGCTCGACAAGTCAAGAATCAAGGTTCTTGCCACATATCATGATCCCTGCAATTACGGCAGAAAGGCAGAAAGCATATTCGGTCACGCTTATTATGATGAACCGAGATGGATCCTTGACCAGTGCATGGAGAACTGGGTCGATCTTTACCCGACAAAAGAGAACCAGTTGTGCTGCGGAGGTGGTGGTGGTACGCTAACAACCGGATATAATGATGAGCGGATAGCTTATGGAAAAAAGAAGATGGATCAGATCCGTGCAACTGGCGCCGAAATGGTGATTGTCCCATGCCATAGCTGCCATGGACAGCTGAACAGCATCAAAAAAGAGTACGGCATGGAAAATCTTACAGTAAAATACCTCTGGGAGCTTGTTGCCGACTGCCTTATATTGTGATTCTTTTGAAGCCGTATCGTAGATGCAGGTTGACTATATAATGCCGGAATAAAAAAAGGATAAATAATGGAACTTACAGCAGAAACAATGAAGTCGTTAATCGAAAAGCCCTTTTCCTTTGTTGAACGAATGGGCATGAAGGTTCTTGTCCTGGAACCCCGGAGAGTCAAGCTTTCTGTCCCGCTTAAGGGGAATGAGAGTCACATAGGGTCAATGTACGCCGGAGCCCTCTTCACGATCGCGGAAATACCCGGTGGCGCACTTTTTTTATCTACTTTTGATATTTCACGTTATTATCCTATAGTGAAGGAAATGACCGTCAAATTTGTAAAATCTGCCCGAACAGATGTGACCATTGAAATGGTTATGCCTGTTTCAGAGGCTGAAAGGATTGAGGCAGAGGCAGAAAAGAACGGAAAGGCCGAGTTTGTTCTGGAAGGCGAGGTAAAGGATACGAACGGAGAGATTGTGACAGTTAGCCGGGGGATCTATCAGCTTCGGGCCATAAAACCCAATCCCGTTTAATCCGGCAGCATATCATAAAAATAGAGCATTGAATCGGATCTTGTAATAATACCGATAATACGTCCGTCTTCAACAACAGGAAGACGCCCTATGTCATGCTTTACCATCATACGTGCTGCCTGAATCGGGCTCTTTCCGGGTTCGATTGTCATGACATTTGTGTTCATGAATGCCTTTACAGGGGACTTTAACTGGGATTCCCTCTTTATTTTTTTAAAATCCCTCCTGGAAATTATACCTACAAGCTTTTCTCCTTCGACAACGGGAAGACCTGTACAGCCTTTTTCCTTAAGTATTGAGGCAACTTTTTCCATTGTCGTATCCGACGCAACGGTAAAAACCGGAAATGACATTATGTCGCTTATCTGCACGGATGCCTGCTGATTTCCTTCGATAAGTTCTTTTATCCATTCCTCAACAGCATCAGGATTAACTGATTTAAGCATTGCCGAAGAAGCGCCCGGATGCCCTCCCCCGCCCATGCTGCGCATGATTGCCCCGACATCAATACCATCCGCATTGCTGCGGGCAATAACCATGCACTTATCTTTATCCCTGCTTGAAAAAATTCCGAATGCGGCATCCACATTCAGTATTTCCCTGTACATTCCAATTACAACTGCAAGACTGTTAACATGACCGTCTATCTCCAGCTTGTTGATACTCACGCTATAACCGTTTATTTTTTCTCTATTTGCGTTCTGGAGCATCTGAAAAAGTATGTTTTTCTGTTTTTCACCGTAGGCCTGACGCAGAAAATTGCTGATAACATTAATGTCTGCCTTGTTTTCAAGAAGAAACCCTGCCGCGTAAGCATCCTCTGGCGTTAACGACGGGAAAGTAAGGTTACCTGTATCCTCATAAAGCCCGGTCAGAAACAGGGTAGCCTGTATTGGAGTGAAATATTTCTTTTCTTTTTTCAGACTTCGGACCATCAGGGTTATATTTGCGCCTTTTTCCTCCTGACAATTCCATGTTGCTTTTATATCCCCTGAATCGTTATGGTGATCCCACACAATAACCTCAAGATCATCTCTTTTTGAAAGTGCGCTCATCCGGTCTAGGCGACCCCAGCTGCTTGTATCCACAACAACAAGGCTTGTTACTTCAGCTAAATCGATATCTTCCGGGGAACGTAGATCTAAGACATCCTTATGTATGGAAATAAAAGCTCTGACATTTGGATTTACTGTTTTAGGAAGAACGCAAACTGCTCCGGGATATAGAACCGTCGCCGCAATCATGGAGGCGAGTGCATCAAAGTCTGTGTTTTTGTGAGTTGTGATAATACGCATGTTAAATGACGCCCTTTGAGTTTGTTGATCCTGCAGGGATATTATGACATTGAATCAATCAAATCAACAAAATATGGCCCTTCTCCCAACCGGTTGGGAGAAATGGGTTAAGTGTTTGTTTTCTAATGATTTTATCGTCTGACTTTATCTTCAGTTTTCAGCATCTCAATTGAATTCTTGAATCCTATTTTTATTCACTCGAATCTTCGAACCATGGAATCCTTTAATCCTAATAGGATCACCAACTCTTTTGGAGGTGATCCATGAATTATAGTATTATGCTCTTGCAAATGACACTTTTTTTAGTACTATTAAATCTGACCGGGCGTAAGAATGTAAACTCGGTTAATGAATCCATACTCTTTCATAAACCATAAACAACACATAAAGAAAGCGGGACAATATGAATAAATCAGTAATTTCCGTGCTGGGCCAGGACAGGCCGGGAATCATAGCAGCTGTTACAGCCACACTATTTAAACTAGACTGCAATATTGAAAATATCAACCAGACAATCCTCCAGTCAGAATTCTCGGGAATATTTATCGCTTCAATACCTTCAGATTTAACCAACGGCGAGGTATGCTCACAATTAACAGGAGCTCTTGCTCATCTTAATCTTAATGTATATGTAAAATCCCTTGAACATAAAGAAGAAGATTTTGAATCAGGCAGTTGCGAACCTTTTATAATAACCACGATCGGGCCTGACAGAAAAGGGCTTGTCGCGGGAATAACCGAAATAATCGCAAAACACGGCGTAAATGTTACCAATCTTAAAGCCATATTTAAAGGCGGTGACAATCCCACTGACAACATAATGATTTATGAAGTAGACATTCCAAATGACATTGATCAGCAGATACTCCGGGCGGAGTTAATGAAGAGGGCCTGCGAACTCGGTCTTGACATAAGCATCCAGCACAGGAATATTTTTATGTCGATAAACAGAATATGATTGACTACAAAAAGTCCATCAACAGGCCGAGTGCGAATAAATCCAAATGATTAGAATGTGGAAGGTATTATTATGCTTAGCGAAAAAGAAATCATATCAACACTTGAGATGCTCAAGAATGAACATCTCGATGTCAGAACCGTAACACTCGGGATAAACCTTTTCGACTGCGTCAGCCATGATCTGAACACGCTTAAAAAAAATATACACAATAAAATAATGAGTGTCGCGGGAAATCTCGTTAAAGTCTGTGACATGATTGGTGAAAAATACGGCATTCCGGTTGTTAACAAGAGAATCGCCGTGAGCCCTGCTTCCGTTTTCGGAGCGCCATTTTCATCTTCCCAGTTTGTTGAAATAGCCAAAACTCTTAATCTTTCTGCAACAGAAGCAAATGTCGACTTCATCGGAGGGTTTACCGCACTTGTCGAAAAGGGAATGTCAAAAGGTGACAGGGCGCTTATTGAAGCCATTCCGGAAGCCCTTACAGAAACAGACCGCGTATGCTCTTCCATTAATGTCGCTTCATCGCGTGCCGGGATTAACATGGATGCAGTGCTTATAATGGGAAAAACCATTAAAAAAGCGGCTCAGCTCAC
>JAHJJB010000113.1 GCA_018823005.1 Pseudomonadota bacterium
TCAAGAATCAAAAGGGAATAATAAAACTCCTGGATCATCATTGATATGTATTATCCTTGCATGTCTTATAGCAGTCCTGATTGTCTCCGTAATCGTATTGTCTTCTGTTCCTCCTGTCAGCAGGGATGCTCTTACCCATCATCTTGCTGTTCCAAAGCTTTATTTAAAACACGGGGGCATGTATGAAATCCCTTCGGTCATGTTCTCCTATTACCCTATGAATCTTGAACTATTATATCTTATTCCTCTTTATTTCGGGAATGATATTGTCCCCAAATACATACATTTTGTTTTCGCATTGCTGACAGCGTTTCTTGTTCACGGATATCTTAAAAAGAGGACGAACACATTTTTTGCACTTTTTGGCGCCCTGTTCTTTTTGTCGATACCTGTAATCATCAAGCTTTCGACAACTGTTTATGTTGATCTGGGTCTTATTTTCTTTTCAACCGCATCCTTAATATTCCTGTTTAAATGGATCGAATACGGTTTCAGGCTTAAACACCTGTTCTTTTCAGCCATTTTTTGCGGGCTTGCCCTCGGGACCAAGTATAACTCCCTGATCGTTTTTTTCCTGCTATCCATGTTCGTAATGTTCGCCTATTCCAGAATTTCCCATAATGAAGGAAACCAATCCGGTTCAATCCGGAAGAGCAGACAGGTTTCCCTGAAAGCGCTTTCTTTCGGTGCGCTGTATATTTTTATCGTTCTAATGGTTTTTTCCCCGTGGATGACAAGAAATTATGTCTGGACAAAAAATCCGGTTTATCCCCTTTATCAGGGCTTTTTCAGCAGGTTAAATGCCGGGCCTGTACTTACGGTGCAGTATGAGGGCGATAATTCAATAATGAAGCCAAAAAGAGATAAGAGCAGCAAAGAGTGGAGCCATTTTGCAATAAGGCGCATTATTTACAATGAATCTTTCCTGCAAACGGTTTTTGTTCCAGTCAGAATATTCTTTGAAGGGGAGGACGGTAATCCAAAATATTTTGACGGCAAGCTTTCTCCCTTCCTTTTTATTCTGCCCTTTTTCGCCTTTATTCTCATAAAACAGGATAACTCAGTCATAAGGCTGGAAAAGAAAATATTACTCTTGTTCTCAATTTTATTCATCCTATTTGCATTTGTAAAAACCGACATGAGGATAAGATATATTGCACCTGTGATTCCTCCGCTTGTGATGCTTTCTGTTATGGGACTGCATAATGTTTTTTCATTGTCAGGTACAAGATTATCTGTTTCAGCGAGCAGGATGTTGTTGTTCGGTTTCTTTTTTTTCTTTGCTGTAATATTATCGATTAACGGCGTTTATCTGTTTCAGCAATTCAGACTCGTAAATCCTGCGGGGTACTTGCTGGGAGATGTTGGGCGTGACGAATACATTGAAAGATACCGTCCCGAGTATGCGGCCATTAAATACGCAAACTTCAATCTTCAGGCTGATGCAAAAATTCTATGTTTTTTTCTGGGCAACCGCCGTTATTACAGTGACAGGGAGATGCTGTTTGATGAGACCATTCTTATACATTCCGTTAAAGATCGAAATATGATAAGATCCGATTTGAGGGAAAAAGGAATCACTCACCTTCTTATCTGGTATGAACTGTTTGACAAGTGGGTTGAAAACAACTTCAGTGAGAATGAAAAGATATTTTTAAGTAAATTTTTCAAAGAAGATACAGAGTTTCTTTTTTATAGAAGCGGATATGGCCTCTATGAGTTAAGGCCGGGCCCATAAGATAATATGGTTGATTGAAAGAAGGAAAATGAAAAAATTTAATATATCTGTCATATTGCCAACTTATAATGAAGCAGATACCATCGGGGATCTTGTTTTAAAGATAAAAGATCTTTATCCGGGTTTTGAAGTCATTGTTGTAAATGACGGCTCAACAGATAATACCGCTGAAGCTGCAAAAAATGCCGGAGCGGATGTATACAGCCATCCATATAATATCGGGAATGGCGCGGCTATCAAGAGCGGAATCAGGGTTGCGTCAGGAGATATACTTGTATTCATGGATGGTGATGGTCAGCATGACCCGTCTGATATTGCCGGCCTGTTAAAATTTATGCCTGATTATGATATGGTTGTCGGCGCAAGATCAATGAAAGGTCAGGCATCGCTCGGGCGTGCCCTGGGGATTAAAGTTTATAACTGGCTCGCTTCATATGTTGCTAAATTTCATGTTCAGGACCTTACATCAGGCTTCAGAGCTGTAAAATCCAAGATAGCAAGGAGTTTTATATACCTTCTTCCGAATACTTATTCGTATCCGACAACTCTGACCCTGAGTGTTTTGAGAAACGGCTGGTCTCTTAAATATGTTCCGATTGAAATAAGGGCAAGGAGTGCAGGGGAGAGCAATATAAAGATATTGAAGGACGGAGTCAGATTCTTCATGATCATAACAAAAATATGCACCCTTTATTCTCCTTTAAGAATATTTCTTCCGGTCAGCTTCGTCCTATTTGTCCTTGGCCTTTCAAATTACATTCATACCCTGCTGACTCAGGGCCGGTTCACCAACATGAGCGCACTCCTTTTTACAACTTCTATAATTATATTCATGATGGGGCTTATATCCGAACAGGTCTGCCAGATGAGATACGAAAGGCGGGAGGGAGACAGATCCATTACTGAAAAAAAAGAGTTGTGAGCCTCAAATTTTTAAATGTTTATAACTTTTGGTGATTTTATTGAATTTGAAAATTCTCTTTGTTTCCACCTCGTATCCAAAGGATGACCTTGACTGGAAAGGCCGTTTTATCGAAAGAATGTTGTGCGGCCTTTCGCGACGGAATATTCTTTTATACGTGTGGGCTCCGTCCGGTAAGATCCCTGATAACGTAAAATACACTGTTTCCGGAGAAGAAAAAAGATGGCTTGACAAATTATCTGAACAAGGAGGTATCGCCCATAAAGTCCGCAGCGGTCCATTCCAGGCTGTTTTGTGGGGTTCAGGGCTTTTATTGAGATTAAGAGATGTATATAAGCGCTTTTCAGATGCAGATATATATCACGTAAACTGGCTGCAGAATGTCTTAAGCATTCCTGATAATAAAAAGCCTATTCTTGTTACAGTGCTTGGGACTGATTTAAGCCTTCTTCGCATACCCGGGATGAAGAGTGCGCTAAAGAGGGTATTTAAACAACATCCTGCCATATTGGCGCCAAACAACAGCTGGATGACCCCGGTTCTTGAAGATAATTTCGGAAGTGTGGCTGAAGTAAGAGAAATCAGGTTTGGTATAGACGATCTGTTTTACAATATTGAACGTAAAATCAGCACGAATCCAAGAATCTGGATTGCTGTAACAAGGATCACCAGGGATAAAATCGGCCCGCTTTTTGATTGGGGCGAAAGCTGTTTCAGTAAAGAAGATGAACTGCATGTAATAGGTCCGGTAATTGAAAAGATTGGTTTGCCATCGTGGGTCCAATATCATGCCCCGGCTAATCTCTCAGAAATCAGAGACCTGTGGTTTAAAAGGGCGAGCGGGCTTATTACCTTGAGTGTCCATAGCGAAGGCCTGCCACAGGTTGTGCTCGAAGCCATGGCCTCGGGTCTTCCTGTTGTTGCTTCGCCTCACCCTTCTCACAGGGAGGTCGTAACTCACAAGGAGAATGGTTGGATTGCTGGGAATGCCGATGAATTTCATGAAGGAATAAAACTGCTTTCGGATCCAGGGGAAAATTTATTGATGGGGTTGTCTGCAAGAAATACCATTCTTAATATTTGCGGAACCTGGGAGAATGCAGCGGAGAGATATCACAATGCATATACCGAACTTATGGAACGGTCAAAAAAGTAATATTCTTATCCTGGGCGGGACAGGGTTTATCGGAACCCGGCTTGCTGAGCATTTCTGCGATTCAGGCCATAAGGTTTACTCGCTTGCGCGTAATCAGCGCAAAACGTCTTATGATGACAGTTCATATTTTAATATTGAGGGGAATATAAATAATTGCAGACTGCTTGAACCGCTTGTTGATAAATGCCCTGTAATTATACATGCGGCAAGTGATTCGGTTCCGGGAGATACTATCAAGGCTCCCCTGTGTGAAACGTACAACAATCTGCTTCCGACTATTGCGTTAATTGAAACCCTTCAGTTGTTTGAGAACAGACATATAATATTTATTTCAAGCGGCGGGGCAATTTACGGGAATCCGGAAAAGAACCCAGCTTCAGAATCAGCTCAATGCAATCCTATTTCCTATCATGGCGCATGCAAGTTGTCTCTGGAAAGCTTTTTATTTTCATTTGCGCACCAGACTAAAAACAGGGTAACAATATTAAGACCATCTAATGTTTACGGACCGGGTCAGATGACACCAAAGGGATTTGGCCTGATACAGACAATTCTAAATGCTATATTTAATGACTCGGAATTTACTATATGGGGCGACGGATCTATAATTAAAGATTATCTCCACGTCCGCGATTTTGTTATTGCATGCGAAAAAATCCTCTGCTCAGCAAATCAGGAAAAGTATGCAAGATATAATGTAGGCTATGGTAAAGGTTATTCTATTAATGCAATCTGTCAAATGGCAGAAGAGATAACAGGAAAGAAATTAAGAAAAGTATATAAAGAAGCGAGAATAATAGATCCGGAGGAGATAATTCTAAATACAGATAAAATAAGATCTGAAACAGGATGGTGTCCTGATATAGACATAAAAGAGGGTATGGGTCAGGTCTGGAAAAGCCTTGAACCGAAATAGCGAGCACAAACCCCGTAGCTTGCTGCGGGGAGTTTCAAACGGTTTTGTAAAAAAGTCTATACGCAATGGCTTTTTACAAAACTATCAGAAATAGCTTTTTCCGTCCCAGCAGTGTGTGCAGAGTTTTTCTTTAGGGAGGCCTATGGCTTCAACAAGATCACCAATTTTTTGATAACTTAATGTCGTCAATTTCAAACGCTGACGTATTTTGTCTATCATCAGAAGGTTCTTTTCGGTGCCTGCGGTTGCATATTCTTCAAGATTCAAGTTCTCACGACCCCCGATTTCCTGAATAGCTTTTCTTCCTGCAAGATCAAGTGTTGATCTTGACGTGGAGAAGTTCAAAAACTCGCATGGATAAATCAGAGTGGGACACGCGGGACGCATGTGTAATTCAAGAGCACCGTAATCAAATAAGATTTCAATATTTTCTTTCAGCTGGGTGCCTCTTACGATTGAATCTTCACAAAACAGTATCTTCTTGCCTTCAATGAGTTTTCTGACAGGAATAAGTTTCATCTTGGCAACAAGGTCTCTTGTTTTCTGGTTTTGGGGCATAAAGCTTCTTGGCCAGGTTGGAGTGTATTTTACAAATGGCCGTATATAAGGGATTTTTTTCTCGTTCGCATAGCCAATGGCGTGGCCGATTCCTGAATCCGGAATTCCTGCAACACAGTCGATAATAACATTATCGTTTTTTGCAAGCGCGCAACCACACCTGTTACGGGCATATTCTACGTTTATACCCTCATACTCAGAGGCAGGATAACCATAGTAAACCCACAGGAATGAGCATATCTGCAATTTATTTCCCGGCTTTTTCTTCTGCACATAACTGTCGGCAGTAAAAAAAACAATTTCGCCGGGGCCGAGAAATGTTTCGGTTGTGTAGCCGAGATTAGGAAATGAGCAACTTTCCGAAGCAACGGCGAAAGCGCCCTCTTTTTTCCCGATAACAAGAGGGGTTCTGCCTAATTTGTCCCTTGCCGCAAAGATGCCCTTATTTGTGAGCAAAAGGATTGAACAGGAGCCTTTTATTGCTTTCTGGGCGCTTTCTATTCCATTTTCAAAGGAGTCTTCTCCGCAAACAAGCATTGCCACAAGTTCGGTGGGGTTGGTTTTGCCTCCGCTTGTTTCGGAAAAATGCATTTTTTTATTATAGGCAATTTTAGACAGTTCGTTTATATTATTAAGTTTTCCGACAGTAGCTATTGCAAATGTACCAAGATGAGATCCGATAATAAGTGGTTGAGAATCATTATCGCTTATAACTCCAATTCCGAGGGTTCCCTTGAATTTTGGAAGATCAGCTTCAAATTTTGACCTGAAATAACTATTCTCTATACTGTGAATTGATCTCTCAAACCCTTTTCGGTTATAAACTGCCATTCCTCCCCTTTTTGTTCCAAGATGTGAATGGTAATCAGTGCCGTAAAACAGATCGTTTACACAGTCATCCTTTGATACTACACCAAACAATCCGCCCATATAAAACTCTCCTGTAAAATGAAATATTGCTCAGGTATTAAGTCTGAAGACTGAAGGCTGAAGGTTATGAAACATCTCGTAGAGAACAAATCAAGCCGTTTAAGACCTTTTCAGCTTCTATGATCTTTGATTCAATCAAAGATGAATCTTGAACACTCAAGAATTTCAAACGATAAGACAAATTCACTTGATAATGCAGTTCCCTTAATGATCCGAAGGCTATATTGAGAAATCTGAGATAATCAGCCTTGCTGTCACGGGCGCAACCTTCCACAATGTTGGAAGGAACTGAAACTGCTGCACGACGTATTTGGGAAGTCAAACCAAACAACTCTTCTTTCGGAAACCTTGAAGTTATCTGATAAATCAGTATCGCTACTTCATCGGCCAACTCAAATGCCCGAAGTTTTGTGTGATTACGCATTAATTATCCTTCAGTCTATCTACCTTCAGCCTACGGCTTATCTCCTTTCAGCCTCATTTTCACCTTCTCTGTAAATCATAATCTTATTTAAACAAGACGGAAATATAAAAAAATTTTGTCTTGATTTTAAGTTGTGCTCAAACTAACATATTTTTTCCAGTATTGCTAATATTTTTCAAATTACCCGCAATATATTTTAAACTACCCGTTTTTTAAAATCGAAAAGAAAATATAATTTAACATGCTGCATAAAAATTAATTCAAAAGGAGTAACTATGCCGAGGCGAAACGACATTAAAAAAATTCTTATCATTGGTTCTGGCCCTATTATTATCGGACAGGCGTGTGAATTCGATTATTCCGGCACACAGGCATGCAAAGCGCTGCGTTCACTTGGATATGAAGTGGTACTTGTCAATTCTAACCCCGCAACAATCATGACAGATCCCGGAATGGCGGATGTGACATATATAGAACCTCTTAACCTTAAAACTATAACCGATATTATTGCTAAGGAGAAGCCGGATGCACTTTTGCCTAATTTAGGAGGTCAGACCGGACTTAATCTGTCTTCCGAACTTCACCTCGCAGGTGTTCTTGAAAAATATGGCGTCAAGATTATCGGTGTGAATGTTGATGCCATTGAACGCGGTGAAGACCGCCAGGCTTTCAAGGATACTATGAACAGGCTCGGAATCGACATGCCAAAAAGCAAGATTGTTAATAAGATCGAAGACGCCGAAAAAGTTGCGAACGAGCTTGGCTATCCGGTGGTTATCCGTCCTGCTTATACCATGGGAGGAACAGGCGGGGGACTTGTTTATAATATTGAAGAGCTGCAGACAGTTGCTGCACGAGGGTTGGCAGCAAGCCGTGTCCGCCAGATACTTGTTGAAGAATCTGTCCTGGGCTGGGAAGAGCTTGAGCTTGAAGTGGTGCGGGATGCCAAAAATCAAATGATCACCGTATGCTTTATAGAAAATATAGATGCAATGGGCATACATACCGGAGACAGTTTTTGCTCGGCCCCGATGCTTACAATTGCCCCTGAACTTCAAAAGCGCCTGCAGGAATATTCTTATGCAATAGTTGAAGCCATAGAGGTCATAGGCGGCACAAACATCCAGTTTGCTCATGATCCGAAGACCGGCCGGGTTGTAGTGATTGAAATTAATCCGCGCACTTCACGCTCTTCGGCGCTGGCATCAAAGGCGACAGGATTTCCTATCGCCAGAGTATCGTCACTTCTTGCAGGAGGTCTGACCCTTGATGA
>JAHJJB010000114.1 GCA_018823005.1 Pseudomonadota bacterium
GGCAGAGATACAAAAAATTGCTAATATGCAGCATTGGGATCCCCGGAAGGGCATTCAAGATCTTCCGGCTCCGTTACACCCGGGCGCGGCAAAATACCTGAAAGAGGCTGGACTGCTCGATTAGTTGGTTAGTTAGTGTTCACTCGGAATAGGGCGCGTTGCAGCAATGCTTCGTGCCCTATTCCGGGCTTTAAAGATAGACCTAAAAAACTATCATAATTTTTGGATTATTTATTTTTTCGATGCTCCTGAGTTATGAAAAGGAAATTAAACATGCGTGAGTTAAATGGAAAGATAGGGTGGACCATAACTGCCTGGGCAATCTTCACATCATTATTCCACCTTTACATAGCTGGATTCGGTACTATGGAGCCCAGAATCAGAAATGCAATGCATCTTTTTCTTTTGTTGCCACTGGCGTTCATCCTTTATCCAGCCTGGAAAAAATCGCCTCAGCACCGGCCCAGTGCAATGGACGTTCTGTTGAGTATCGCCTCAATGATCATTTCCGTTTTTGTTATCATTTCGAACGATCGATTGAATCAACGATGGGAGTACGTAACTCCGGTCCTGACCACTGAATTGATTCTGGGGACTATTGCAGTGCTGCTGGTCCTTGAAGCTACCCGCCGGACCGTGGGAACTTTTCTAGCAGGACTGACCGCCTTTGGATTGCTTTATTACGCTTATCTCGGCAGTTTGCTCCCCGGCTTTTTATATTGCCGTCCGGTTCCTTATTCACGAGTGATTGAAGCAATGTATCTTAAGCAGGGAGATGGTGTTTTTGGTTCCCTGACAGGCGTTTCAGCTAGTTATGTTGTACTGTTTATTCTCTTTGGATCAGTTATTGCCGAGGTTGGGGTTGGTGACTATTTTATGAAGCTGGCGAAAAGAGTGGCTGGCTGGGCTAGCGGAGGACCGGCTAAAATTGCGATTCTCACTTCTGCCCTTTTTGGTAGCATCAGTGGAATCGCTGTAGCAAATGTCTACACGACGGGCAGTTTTACAATTCCGATGATGAAACGCCTGGGATATCGGGCTCAATTTGCAGCAGCTGTTGAAGCGGCCGCATCCACCGGAGGACAATACATGCCGCCTGTCATGGGTGTTGCAGCTTTTATTATGGCTGAATTTTTAGGCATCCCCTATTTTGATGTGGCCATCGCCGCATTGATACCCGCGATTCTGTTTTTTGCCGCCCTGGGTTTTATGGTTCATTTTGAAGCCAAGAAAATGGGGCTCAAGGGTGTTCCACTTTCCGAGCTGCCGCCCTGGCGGGAGGTTTTTGTTAATGCCTATCTTTTTCTTCCCATTGTGGCCTTACTTGCCTTGATGATCATGGGATACTCAGCTTTCATGGCGGCGTTTGCTTCCATTTTTATTGCTCTGGGCATCGGTGTGATCGGTATTTTTTTGAAAAACCCGGAAGTGGCCCTGACGGGTAAAAAGTTGGCGAGATCCTTTGAACTCGGTGCAAAGAACAGTGTAATGATTGCTGTGGCCTGCTGTGTGGCAGACATTTTTACCACCAGTATTTCCCATTCCGGCCTGGGACTGGCCTTTACTTCCATCGTAACCTCCGCTTCGGGTGGAATTCCTTTGCTTGCGCTCTTTTTAATTGCCTTGTCCTGCCTGTTTATAGGGATGGGACTTCCAACTGTGGTGGCATACATCCTGGCTTCGGTCATCGGAGTGCCGGTCATGGAAAGTTTCGGCTTTTCGGCCCTGGCTTCCCATATGTTCACGCTTTACTTTGCGGTGATCGGCTGTGTAACACCACCGGTGTGTATTTCCGCCTATGCCGGTGCCAGTATTGCCAACTCGGATCCTATGAAAACAGGCTGGGAGGCCAGCAAACTCTCGCTGACCGGATTCGTTATTCCGTTTGCCTTTGTCTACTATCCGGCTTTGCTGATGGAAGGGTCCATCTGGAATATTATTAGAACCTCCTTCTTCGCCCTAATCGGAACAGCGGTTTTAGCCATAGGCATGGAACGATTTTTTAAAAATAAAATTTCTATGATATCCTCGGTCATCCTTGCGATAGGGGGATGCACGCTCTTCTTTGGAAATATTTCTTTCGGCATACAGCTGATTATTCTGTGTGTGATATCCGGGCTGTTGTTCTTTGAATCAAAGACCTTTATTTTTAACGGTAAACGATGAGACACGTGAATGCGACCCTGGCCGGCATTTATATGCCGGCAGGATCTAAACATTCCGTGCAAAACGTGGGGGCGGAATTGCTGGTCTTTTTTTCCGCCTATGACCGGCCCCACTATACAACAACACTGGACGAATAGGGGTGACAGTGGCATGGCTTTTTTTGAAGGAGTAAACTTGTGATGGAAGAAAAACTGCTTTTTATAGGAAGATCGGCCATCGAAAGCCTGGATATTTCTGTTGCAGAAATCATCGAAGCCATTGAAAACGGATTTCGAGATATGGCTGATGGGAAAGCTGAACTGCCCTCTAAACCCACCATTCATCCCCGCC
>JAHJJB010000115.1 GCA_018823005.1 Pseudomonadota bacterium
ATCTAATATCCCGTAATGCGTTCGGCAGCACGGTTGAAGGATGTAATCCTCATGTTAAAATCAATTGTAACAACGCCATCATTTATGGTGTCGAGGATCGCGATCATTAGATTATCTTTCTCAAAAGATAACTTTTCAACAGGGCTCAGTTCTTCTATGTTGAGATGGAAGTCTCTCTCTTGAATTTTAAAAAATGGGACCACTTTTGGTCTTTCGTTCTCTTTGGCCATTTAATTCTCCATATAAAATTTTTTTATCCTTGTCCTTGGAAATTATTAACATAATGTTTCATAATTCTCAAGGGCGTTTATTTTTTGAAACATAATGTTTAAAAAAAATTGTTTGCTTGTTATTTAAATTTATTGCCAACCTTCCTCCTGTCGATATGCCTGTCAGGATAAAAACAACCTAACCAATTAAATTTATTGCTATTAGAATGTTATTACAAAGTCAGGGGATTGCAGGTTATGGATAAATTTCTATTTTTCAGTTTTATGGCATAAGGCTTGCTCTGAATAATAATTGGTAAAAAAATTCTATTCATGTTTTGGTTCTTTCCAGTTACTCTGGAAAAATCCGCAAAAGAGAGGGCAAAATGAAGATCAATTTTATTGGGACCGCAGGGCTTGTTCCGGGAATGGGATTGACGATAACAGGTAAACGCAGCCAACTGGTGATGCAGATTGATAATGATTACTTAATGGAAGCCGGGGATGGAGCACTGAGAAATTTGAATGCAAATAAGACGGATTTAAATGCAATCAAAAAAATCATGATCTCCCATTTGCATTCGGATCATTTTATCGGAATCGTTCATGTCCTTTTTGACATGATGAATGTGAGAAACAGGAAAGAGCCTCTCGAAATCATAGGCCCAAAAGGGATTGAACAGGCAACGCGCGGATTGATGAACCTTTGTGAGCTGCCTGTGGCCAATGATGAAAAGAGGGGTTTTGAATTAAAGTTTAAAGAACTTGGGGCTTTTGAAAACTTTGATGACATTCAAACTGTTAGAGGTTCACATCCTTCTGAAGCCCATGCTTATAGGATATCACGCGATGGAAAATCCTTGTTTTATAACGGAGAGTCAAGCTTCACGGAAGAAGTCCTCGAGCTGGCAAAAGGAGCCGATCTTTTTGTGAGTACCGTCGTAGTTCTTGAGCCTCACTTATTTCACATCGCTCCTCAGGATGTAGGCCGGGCAGCTACAAAAGTCGGAGTTAAGCGTGTGGCAGTGGTTCACTGGCCAACCGAGTATGAAGGGAAAAGGCATGAATTTGCGAAGTTAATAAATAAGCACTTCAAAGGAGAGGTCATTGTTCCTGATGATTTTACAGTGGTCGAGGTTTAATAATTATTTATAAAAGAGGAGGAAAATCGTGAGCAACGAAAAAATAACGGCGTTGGCCAGGGCAGTTGCCACAGGAAAGGCAGATGCCCAGAAACTGGCACAGGAAGCTGTATCCGCACAAATTGCTCCGGCGGAGATTCTCAAAGATGCTCTTATTCCAGCTATGAAGACAGTCGGAGAAGGTATGAAGGAGGAGGAGTATGCTTTTCCCGAAATACAGAGCGCAGTGAAAGCCCTTCAATCCGTACTTGACATCTTAAGGCCTGCCTTTGAAGGAGCATCGTCTTCGGCAGAAATACCAAAATGGGAAGGGGCGGGAGAGCTCTATGAACTGGGAGGTCATCTTTTAACGTTTCTGGACAAAGGAGCAGGATTGCGGGGTTATGATCTGATTCTGTTTTTCGATGAATGCATCAGAGGATTACTCGAACAGGTGGCTCTGCCTTGCCATAAACAAGCAGCTTCGACTCATAAATAGTAACTTAATAATTCCGGATTGCTCCCTTTCAGCAAAAGGGGATGGGATGTAATGAACAAGGAGTATAATAAATGACAAAACTGATGACACCTAAAGAACGATTGGCAGCAGTGGACGAGTTTCGTGAACCGGACGTGATGCCGGTATTTCCCCGTATCATGGCTCAGGCAATTTATGGGAAGGGATTGATGCTTGGCGATATCTCCACCAAGACGGAGATCGACGGAGAAAAGGTAGCCGAGGCATTTCTGGAATCGGTAAAAGAAGTGGGTTATGACTGGCCCTTTGGGGGTTACATGGATCACGGATTTGGAGTACCCCCTCTCGGAGGAACCCTGAAAATTCCGGATAAATTTGGAGTGAGCGTCAGTATCGATGAGCCGGTCATTAAAGAAAGGAGTGATTGGGCCTCCGTTCAGAAGAAGCTCCCGCTTGATCCTATGAAGGATGGGCGGTGCCGGGGAACTCTTCAGTCGATAAAGATAATATCGAAGGAGATCGGCGATACACATCCTCTTTTTGCGGCCTATTATACCGGAATTACGGCGGCCAATATCCTCTTCCGCAAAGTATCAGACCTTTCACTCGATGCCTCTGAAGATCCCGAGTTTGTGGATGAGCTCTGCAAGGCAGCAACTGCATGGTGCAATGACTGGATCAGGGCCCAGTATGAAGCAGGCTGCAATAGTTTTTGCTACCTGGGAGATCATTTCGGCACTGATTTAATATCACCGAAAATGGGAGAGCGTTTTATTCTTCCTTATATTGCGGACACCGTGGCTATGGTCAAGAAGGAATTCGGTCAAAAGACTTATCTTCATATCCATGGCAATTTCAAAGGACCAAAGGCTTATAACCTCCTTGAAAGGCTTGTAAAAGAGGCTGGCGTAGACGGGTTGCATATGGATGAGAAACACGACCCGAAATGGATCAAGGAGAATATCGTTGAAAAGTGGCACATCCCGGCGGGGATCATTGTTCACGGGGCAGACCCTATCCAGAGTGGTCCTCCTGAGAAGATCGACGCTCATGTAAAAGAGGCCATCGAGGCCATCGGAACACCGGGGCTTGGCTACTTTATGGCGCCCAGTTGTCAGGTCCTTCCGGATACATCGAATGCAAATTTCAAAGCCTGGGTCGGTGCTACCCATAAATACGGGAAATATCCTTTGGGATCTTGGAAGCAGGACTGAATTGTAAAGGGAGAATAGAATAAAATGAGTCAGCATATAATAATTATCATCGGGTTAGGCATTCTCTCCGTGATATCCGGAATGTTAGGTCTTGGCGTGGCTTTTTCGGCAGTCCCTTTCCTGGGATTGTTCCTTCCAGATCTTGTCCATCAGGTTCAACCGTTAAGTCTTCTGTTAAATGGTTTAACTGCTCTGTTTGCTACCTTCGGGTTTGCAAAGGGCGGCCATATCGATTGGAAGAAGGCAATCATCCTCGCTGTCGTAACAACCACTGCAGCACCTTTGGGTTCATATCTCGTCAGATTTGTTCCCCAGTTCTACATATGGATCATTTACTTTGCTTCGGTCTCTTATTTAGCGTATAGACTTTTTAAGCCTGTGAAGGCGAGGCCAGGGAATGAAAACTTCAACCTTGCACTAATTCTGGCCATCCCCATTTCGGTGCTTTCAGGTTTCCTTGGAGTTGGACCCGGGTTCTTGCTAATGCCTACTCTCATTATTGTGGGCTTTGATCCAAAGAAAGCTGCCGGAATGAACGCTTTAGCGGTTTGTCCTCCTTCTTTTTCAGCATTGATTCCTCGCCTTGCAACGGCTCAATTTGATATGAGCCTGACTGTTCCTCTGCTTGTGGTTGGGGCCATAGGTTCTTATGTCGGAGCAAGGCTCACGAGCCGTTTTGTTCCAAGTGCCAGAATTAAGCAGATTTTCGGTGTTCTTATTGTAATCATGACGCTCTATAAAATATTTACCATGTTAAAATAGATGTATCATCTACGGAAGATTCGGTTTTATATTATATCCCATGAGAAAATTCTTCCCGAAATGCTGAAAGAAGCTGGTTCATATAGGCGGAATATTGAAAAGATGTGCTTAAAAGACTTGACAATACGATTAATTCCATAATATGAATTTTAATAATGTATACATTAATAAAGTATATTTATCCGGCGCGATCATTTGCCGGTCCATGGTGTGTCGAGTCGAAATTCAAAGGGCTGACCGTTTATCTTGTCGAATTTATTAGGAACATACTCTTTAACAGAAACATCTTAAAGATATGAGATTGGTTGAAGAGAGCAGATTGCCCGTTACAGAGGCCTTGTGAAAAGCACAAAAGGTTATCGAGCTCAATTCTATTGATAAACGCCCCAATACGCCAAATGGTTATCAGGCACACTCTTAAGTTTTGTGTAAACTCAATATTCAATTTAGATGGAAAGGAGTCTTGCGATGAACAAGAAAGAGCGGTTTCAGGCGGTAAGAGAAAAACGTGCGCCGGATTTCATGCCGGTTTGGCCGAGGGTAATGTCTCAGATGCTCTTTAGTTCCGGATACAAACTGCCGGATGTCACAGGTCAGGACAGGTATGATTCAGACAAAGTTACCAAAGCCGTGTTAAAGAGTATCAAGGAAATCGATTATGATGTAGCGATTCCCAGTTATGTTGATTACGGTTTTGGTGTCCCTCCTCTGGGAGGCACCATCTGGATTCCGGACAAATTCGGCGTTGCAGCGGGAACGACCGACGATCAGCCCGTTAAAACAAAAGCAGACTGGCCCCGCGTCAAAAAGATGATGGCCACATACGACGTAAAGAAAAAAGATCCGCGAATGGCAGGCTGCCTGGAGGTCATGAAAAACATATCGGCGGAAGTTGGTGATGAGATGCCGTTGGTTCCCATGTATTACGTGGGAACAACTGCGGCGATGTTCCTGTTCCGCCCCAACGAGGCATTTTTGGAAGATCTTTTTGAAGATCCGGAGTGGGTTAAGGATATGGTGGAGGTGGCAACTGATTGGGCCATCGACTGGATCAGCGCGCAATACGAAGCCGGAGCCAACAGCGTCTGCTTTACGGCAGAAACCATGGGAACGCTTATGATGAGCCCCAAGATGTGTGAAGAGTTTAATCTTCCGTGTATAAAAAAGTTGGTCGATGAAGTCCGGAAGCGCCACGGGCAGGCCACGTGGCTCCATATTCATGGTAATATGAGACCGCCCAAGGCATACGAGTATTTAACAAAGCTGGTCAAGGAAGCCGGTGTCGAGGGGTTTCATTTTGACGAGAATTGTCCGGCCGATTGGATCAAAACTGAAGTTGTCGATAAACTCGGCGTGCCGGCTTGCATTATTACCGATGGAGCAGCTATCGCGAAGGGACCTGTCGAAAAAATCGATGAAGCTGTCAGGAACGATATGGCAAAAATTGGAGACGGGATCGGATTGATGATGGCTCCCAGTTGTCAGGTATTGCCGTCGACGTCGAACGAAAATTTCAAAGCCTGGGTGGATGCGACGCACAAATATGGCAAGTACCCGTTAAACCATTAATATATAAAGGAGGAATGAATAGTGGCTGAATTTCCGGAACTTACACAAGCAGTAATTGATGGTAATGCCAAGAAGGTGTTGGAAATAGTTAATGCGGAACTGAAGAAAAATACAGTGCCACAGAGCTTATTGACCGACTATATGATTCCCGGCATGTTACATGTCGGTCAGCTCATGCAGGAAGGAGAATACTTCATTCCGGAGGTGCTCAGGTCTGCCAAGGCTATGAGAGGGGCGCTTGAACTGCTGGAACCGCTGCTGGGCAAAGGCGCTGACAGGCAGAGCGAAGGGTACGTTGTGATTGGTACCGTTGATGGAGACATCCATGATATCGGTAAAAATCTGGTAGCCATGCTTATCAAAGGCGCTGGATTTGAAGTCATTGATTTAGGTGTTTCAGTAAAAAAAGAGGCATTTATAGAGGCTCTTAAGGCAAGAGAGGGCAAAGTGATTTTGGGATTGTCGGCTCTTATAACACCGACGCTTGATGAAATGCCGATTGTTATTGAAGCGTTAAAAGAGGCCGGGTTAAGGGATCGCGTCAAGGTGATGGTTGGAGGAGCGCCGGTTACCCAGGAATTTGCAGATGAGATCGGGGCCGATGGAACCGCGGAAGATGCCGCCGGTGCTGTGGATTTGGCAAAGAGATTGATGCAATCCTGAACTTTAGAAAATTAAACGGAAAGAATAAGGG